>NZ_JBFNFF010000001.1:300000-590862 GCF_040888325.1 Streptococcus jiangnanensis
CTTTATGTAGCCTATGGTTGGCACTCACAGTTCTACACCTCAACTGCACAAATCAAGCAATATACTGCTGTCGCAAATACAGCTAGCAATTACTCTGTATCTTCTGGAAGTGGTTCTTCAGGTGGAGGATTCTCAGGAGGCGGAGGCGGTGGTAGCATCGGCGCCTTCTAAAAAATCTATCGCAACATCTGAAATTATGTTATAATAGAGGACAGAAAAAGGAGTAATGTATGTATTTTATTGAAATTTTGAAGTCAATCTTTTTTGGGATTGTTGAAGGAATTACAGAATGGTTGCCGATTTCAAGTACTGGGCACTTGATCTTGGTTGAAGAATTTGTACAATACAAGGACCAGAATGAAGCCTTCATGTCCATGTTTAATGTTGTCATCCAGCTTGGTGCCATTTTAGCAGTTATGGTCATTTACTTTAACAAGCTTAATCCTTTCAAACCTGGTAAAACTAAGGTAGAAGTCCGTCGAACTTGGCAATTGTGGTCAAAAGTCTTGGTTGCAACCTTGCCTTTGCTCTTGGTTTTTAAACTAGATGATTGGTTTGATGCCAACTTCCATAACATGGTTTCAGTTGCAATCATGCTGATTATCTATGGGGTTGCCTTTATCTACCTTGAAAAACGAAATAAGGCGCAAGCCATTGAACCAACAGTAACAGAGCTTGACAAGTTGCCTTATAAAACAGCCCTTTACATTGGGCTCTTCCAAGTCCTCGCCCTCTTCCCGGGAACGAGCCGTTCAGGTGCGACTATCGTTGGTGGTTTGTTGAATGGAACAAGCCGCTCAGTCGTAACAGAGTTTACCTTCTATCTCGGAATTCCTGTTATGTTCGGAGCTAGTGCTTTAAAGATTTTCAAATTTATCAAAGCAGGTCAACTTTTGAGTTTTGGTCAACTATTCTTACTTCTTGTAGCCATGGGTGTTGCCTTTGGAGTCAGCATGGTTGCTATTCGTTTCTTGACCAGCTATGTGAAGAAACACGACTTTACACTCTTTGGGAAATACCGTATCGTACTCGGTAGTGTCTTGTTGCTCTATAGTTTTGTGCGTTTGTTTGTATAAGAAAAAAGCTTGAGGGAATTTTCCTTTAAGCTTTTTAAAATCCTGTCACCGTAATTCCTAGTAAACGGATACCTTTTTCTTTTTCAACAAGCTCTTCGTAGAGTTGAAGGGCAGTTTGAGAAATCTGACTAGCGTCCTGTGTTGCTTGTGGGAGGCTTTTTCGTCTAGTTAGAGTGGAGAAGTCAGCATATCGTATTTTTAGGATAATGATTTTTCCAGCTTTGTCCTGCTTGCTGAGATTGTGAGCTACCTTTTCTGAGAGAAGAGTCAGCTCTTTTTTGATGTCTTCTTCTACTTGCAGGATCTTTCCATAGGTTTTTTCCTTGCCAATGGACTTACGAATGCGGTCGGGCTTGACCGGTGAGTTATGAATACCTCTTGCCTTTCGATAAAGGTCAAAACCGAGTCTGCCGAACCGATCGATTAAAGTGACTTCTGAGACATCCAATAAGTCCGAACCAGTATAAATGCCCATTTCATGAAGACGTTCAACTGTTTTTTTGCCCACGCCATGAAATTTAGCAATGTCCATTTGTTTGAGGAAGTCTTTGGCTTGATCTGGGAGGATAACTGTTAAACCATGTGGTTTTTGATAGTCACTAGCCATTTTAGCTAAGAATTTGTTATAAGAGACGCCAGCAGAAGCAGTCAGGTGTAGTTCCTGCCAGATATCCTCTTGGATGAGGCGGGCTATTTTGACAGCTGACTTGATACCGAGTTTATTTTCCGTTACATCCAAGTATGCCTCGTCAATACTCATAGGTTCGATCAAATCAGTATAACGTTTAAAAATAGCTCGAATCTCAAGTCCCACAGCCTTATACTTTTCATAATTTCCAGAGATAAAGACAGCTTGGGGACAGCGCTCATAAGCTTCTTTAGAGCTCATAGCTGAATGAACACCAAAAGCTCGTGCCTCATAGCTACAGGTAGAAACGACACCACGCCCACCTGTTTGTCTGGGGTCGCTTCCGATAATGACAGGTTTGCCCTTTAACTTGGGATTATCTCTTATTTCCACCGCAGCAAAAAAGGCATCCATGTCGATATGGATGATTTTTCTGGACAGATCATTTATCAATGGAAATATGAGCATCCCAATCCCTTTCTAGTGTCATTTTCTATTTATTATACCTTTTTTCTGAAAAAATGGAAAAGAGTAATCCTGCTTTCAAAAATATAATACAGATTGTATCTGAAAACAGACTGTATTAGAAAAGAAAGCGTCTAAAATGCCGATTTTCTCTTGTTGAAATCGGTTACTGTATGGTATACTTGACTCAAGAATGTAACAGATGACTGTTACTAGAAAAAAGAGGACATTAACATGGTTGTTAAGACAGTTGTTGAAGCACAAGATATTTTTGATAAAGCTTGGGAAGGCTTCAAAGGCGTAGATTGGAAAGAAAAAGCAAGTATTTCTCGCTTCGTTCAAGCTAACTACACACCTTACGATGGAGATGAAAGTTTCCTTGCTGGACCAACAGAACGTTCACTTCACATCAAAAAAATCGTAGAAGAAACAAAAGCACACTACGAAGAAACTCGTTTCCCAATGGACACTCGTCCAACATCTATTGCTGATATTCCTGCTGGATTTATCGACAAAGAAAATGAAGTTATCTTCGGTATCCAAAACGATGAACTCTTCAAATTGAACTTCATGCCAAAAGGTGGTATCCGTATGGCTGAAACTACTTTGAAAGAAAATGGATACGAACCAGATCCAGCTGTTCACGAAATCTTCACTAAATACGTAACAACAGTTAACGACGGTATCTTCCGTGCCTATACTTCAAATATCCGTCGCGCTCGTCACGCTCACACTGTAACTGGTCTTCCAGATGCCTACTCACGTGGACGTATCATCGGTGTTTACGCACGTCTTGCTCTTTACGGTGCTGACTACTTGATGCAAGAAAAAGTAAACGACTGGAATGCGATTAAAGAAATCGATGAAGAAACAATCCGTCTTCGTGAAGAAGTAAACCTTCAATACCAAGCATTGCAACAAGTTGTTCGCTTGGGTGACCTTTACGGAGTTGATGTCCGCAAACCAGCGATGAACACGAAAGAAGCCATCCAATGGGTTAACATCGCCTTCATGGCTGTCTGCCGTGTTATCAACGGTGCTGCTACATCTCTAGGACGTGTGCCAATCGTATTGGATATCTTTGCAGAACGTGACCTTGCTCGTGGTACATTTACTGAATCAGAAATCCAAGAGTTCGTTGATGATTTCGTTATGAAACTTCGTACAGTTAAATTTGCTCGCACAAAAGCTTATGACCAATTGTACTCAGGTGACCCAACCTTCATCACAACTTCTATGGCTGGTATGGGTAACGACGGTCGTCACCGTGTTACTAAGATGGACTACCGTTTCTTGAACACTCTTGACAATATCGGTAACTCTCCAGAGCCAAACTTGACAGTTCTTTGGACTGACAAATTGCCATACAACTTCCGTCGCTACTGTATGCATATGAGCCACAAACACTCTTCTATCCAATACGAAGGTGTAACAACAATGGCTAAAGACGGATACGGAGAAATGAGCTGTATCTCATGCTGTGTGTCACCACTTGACCCAGAAAACGAAGATCAACGCCACAATATCCAGTACTTCGGTGCTCGTGTAAACGTTCTTAAAGCCCTTCTTACTGGTTTGAACGGTGGTTACGACGATGTTCACAAAGACTACAAAGTATTTGACATCGATCCTATCCGTGACGAAGTTCTTGAATTCGAATCAGTTAAAGCCAACTTTGAAAAATCTCTTGACTGGTTGACTGACACTTACGTAGATGCTTTGAACATCATCCACTACATGACTGACAAATACAACTACGAAGCTGTTCAAATGGCATTCTTGCCAACTAAACAACGTGCCAACATGGGATTCGGTATCTGTGGATTTGCTAACACTGTTGATACATTGTCAGCTATCAAGTACGCTACAGTTAAACCAATCCGTGATGAAAATGGCTACATCTACGATTACGAAACAATCGGTGAATACCCACGTTGGGGTGAAGATGACCCACGTTCAAACGAATTGGCAGAATGGTTGATCGAAGCTTACACAACTCGTCTACGTAGCCACAAACTTTACAAAGACGCAGAAGCTACTGTATCACTTTTGACTATCACATCTAACGTTGCTTACTCTAAACAAACTGGTAACTCACCAGTCCACAAAGGTGTATACCTCAACGAAGATGGTTCTGTGAACTTGTCTAAACTTGAATTCTTCTCACCAGGTGCTAACCCATCTAACAAAGCTAAAGGTGGATGGTTGCAAAACTTGAACTCACTTGCTAGCCTAGACTTTGGTTACGCAGCTGACGGTATCTCATTGACAACTCAAGTTTCTCCACGTGCTCTTGGTAAGACTCGTGACGAACAAGTGGATAACTTGGTAACAATCCTTGATGGTTACTTCGAAAACGGTGGACAACACGTTAACTTGAACGTTATGGACTTGAACGATGTTTACGAAAAGATCATGTCAGGTGAAGACGTTATCGTACGTATCTCTGGATACTGTGTAAACACTAAATACCTCACTCCAGAACAAAAGACTGAATTGACACAACGTGTCTTCCACGAAGTTCTTTCAATGGATGACGCATTGAGCTAAGATAATATAAAGAAAACTAGCCTTAAGGCTAGTTTTTTTGTTACTGAGGTTTTGATAATTTTAAATCAAGGAATATTATAGTTTATACTCTCAGAGAGAAGAGACAAATTACTTCTATATAAAATATGGCTTTTTCTGCCTTACTGCAGGTGTCATAGAATTGACTAAAAAGGATTGAATTCTACAAAATATAGACTTCAATCCTTTTTTAAAATATACTATCTAGCTTGAAGAGTAAATGACATATACTTTAGTCGTTATCTTCTTTACGTTTGAATAGTGTAAGACCTAAGGCTGCAAATAGAGCTAGAGCACCAGTCACTGCTGCAGAGTGATTGTTTTCTGTTCCTGTATTTGGTAATACTTTGGTATTATCAACAGTAGATTGCTCAGTATTTGCATGGTTTTGTTGACTATCTTGACTTAATTGGTCAGTATTATTTGGAGTGGTTGCAGTAGTAGCAGCTGTTCCTATTCTTACAATTTCATCAGTAGGTGTAATTGTAACTGTAGAAGACAGAATGTTGCTAGAAATAATCTGCCCTTTATCATCAAAAACTTCTTCGATAATGATTGTACGAAGGCCAGCTTTACCTGGGGCAACAATCATTTGTGTTCCACTAGGCAATTTATCATCATAAATGGATTGAATACCATAAGGAATAGAAAGTTCAATAGTTCTCTGAACAGTTCTAGTAAGTGGTTTTGTTCCCACAAGTACAATCTGTTTGACAGGCTCAGTTTGTTTGTCAGAGACAACACGAGACGAGATCACAGTATTGTTTCGGTTGTCAATAGTATCTTCGTGAACAATAGTTCTAGTACCTTTAACACCAGGGGTTTGAATCTCTTCTTCTCCAACGAATAGCTTGTCAGAAGGCACTTTAACGATATCAAAGTCAATATCTTGTGTCTCAGTTCTTTGAGCGGTTACAGTGAGTGGTTTTGTTCCCACAAGTACGATCTGTTTGACAGGCTCAGTTTGTTCATCAGAGATGACGCGAGACGAGATCACAGTATTGTTTCGGTTGTCAATAGTATCTTCGTGAACAATAGTTCTAGTACCTTTAACACCAGGGGTTTGAATCTCTTCTTCCCCAACAAATAGCTTATCAGAAGGAACTTTAACGATATCAAAGTCAATATCCTGTTTCTCAGTTCTTTGAGCAGTTACAGTAAGTGGTTTTGTTCCCACAAGTACGATCTGTTTGAGAGGTTCGGTTTGTTCGTCAGAGATCACACGAGACGAGATCACAGTATTGTCTCGGTTGTCAATAGTATCTTCGTGAACAATAGATCTAGTACCTTTAACACCAGGAATCTGAATTTCTTCTTCTCCAACAAATAGCTTGTCAGAAGGCACTTTAACGATATCAAATTCAATATCCTGTTTCTCAGTTCTTTGAGCAGTTCTAGTAAGTGGTTTTGTTCCCACAAGTACGATTTGCTTAATAGGTTTAGTAGTGATACTATCAGAAACTTGTTCTCTTGAAATTAGATCATTTGTATCATTATCACGGATTTCTCGATAAGAAACAGTACGGATTCCTTTGACACCAGGAGTTTTGATGACAGAATCACCAACTAGAATAGTATCATCGTTTACATATTCTGTTTCGAAATCGACATCAAACTGATCAAATGCTCCAATAGCTTTGGAAGTTCGTGTACCTACATGGACAATACGATTTTGCGGTGCCGTAGTTACATTTTCATCAGTAAATGTATATTGCGTATCGTTCTTCAAACCAATTGGAAGATTTTCATAGCGATAGGCCATCTCAGTTGTTTGAGTTTGGTTTTTAGTGTCAGTGTAACTATACGTTTTAGTGGCTGTCATAATTTTGCCATCTGTGGTTGTATAGTCTGCTCGAAGCAAGCCAGGAATGCGATCATTATCAGTAGCTTCTCGAATATTTGTTGTTGCATAGAAGTATCTGAGACCATAGTTTAGGATATCGGTTCCACTTGATTTCTCATAAGCAGAGTTATCGACACCAGTCGCATAGGTATTTACAGTTTTCGTTCCAGCTACACCAGGAGTTTTCTCAATGCTAGTTCCAGCTGCAATAGTTTTATCGTTCACGTAGATTGTCTCATATGGAACAGTCTCTTCTGAACTGTTGATTAAACTAGGGGAACTTGTTGAAAAACGACTAACTCCCATATTGAATTGAGTGCTATTCTTTTCCTTGTTAGGAATAAGGCGTTCGGTTGCAGGCTTATAGATCGCATTGCCAAGTGGATCGGTTTTCGTATCGGTAGTAGAAGCTGTGATTTCTGATTCGGAAGTGAAGGTATTGTTTTCAGTATATCGAACTAGGTGATTGGTTTCTAATACACGGATTGGCAAATCAACATTGTTAGCATAACTAATATTAGAAATTTTAATATCGTTTCCAATAAAAGCTAATGGTTGAGTTCGACTAAGTGTATTTGGAAGGTTGCTTGGAGTTCGAGTTGTATTAATACCAAAGCCAAGTCCAGGTTGCACCAAAGTACCATTATTTCCATTTAAACTAATTAACGGCGTTTGTGTTGCAGCATTCTTAGCTAAAGATTGTGTGATTTCCCCAAAGTCAAGATTATTGTCTTTAAAAAGAACGCCCTCTGCATTTGTTGTAATAGAAATGATAGGCATTGTCTTTTGTTTTCCGATGATGCCAGGTCTAGTACTCATGAAAGTTTTTTTGACTTTAATGTCATTGTTTTGGAAAACAACAGACCCACGGAACTTATCTTGGTTAGATCGAATTGTTTTATCTGCGACATTAAAATTACTAGTCGATTCAGCGATTGTAATAGCAGATAAATCTTTATTTGGATCACCGTAAAGTTCTTCAAGCTCGACTTTATTATTACTAATGTTGATGGAACCAGAACCATATCCCAATCCGTTTGCAAATTTACTTGTATCAGATAATGTAGCGGTTCCCCTAATATTGTCATTAGAAGAGTTAATCATCTTAATCAAATCGTTTGCTGAGTGTCCAGTGATTTGATTGTTTTTTATATTCAGTACATAGTTTAGATAAGGCTCTTGCATACGAACCAAGATAGCATTTGTATTGTAGTCTTGGTTTGTAGCGGTTCTACCTGATGAATCCAAATCTTGAATGCGGTTATTACTAATTTCAAAATAACCTACGGCTCCGTCTGCACTCAAGTCCTGAGATTTTTCATTCGTTTGCAAATGAATCGCTTCATACTGGAGGTAATCATGACCATGTGTAAATTTTCCGTCAACTTTCAAGTCATCTCGTACTAGACGATTTGTTTTATCTTGTGTGACAACGTTGTTTCGAATGACAACATTTTCCATTTTAAAGTTTCGGTTGTATACAGAGATACCTAACAAGCGATCTCCGTATGAAATGTTGTTTTCGATTAAAATTCGGTCACCGTCGTGAATATCTAAACCTTTACGATAGTTATAGGTACTCGTATTGTTTCGGAAAACTATTCCATTATTGTAGGATCCAGCCTCTGAAGCGAAACCATAACCTGTACTTCCGTTTAATTTGTGTCCATTTTCAGAAGTGGTTGTTCCTTCAATAAGGATATTGGTTTGGTAAGAGAATTGAACTCCAGCCACTCGGTTATTGTGAGTATTACTGTTTAATACTTTATTGTTTTCACCTAAGTTTAGACTACTGAAAGTATAACCAGGAGCTTTTCCAGCAATCAAATTACTCACAGAGCGAGGACGGCCCCAACCAGGAAGAGAGATATTTGAGACACTGTTATATGACGACCCGAAGCGGATACCAGCTTTGTTAGCTCCACTCGCTTCAACGTTCTCAACAGTTACATTATCAGAATCATTGATAAGGACGCCATCGACTTTTCCATAGTAGGGCATTCCTTTGACGTAGAAGCCATCATGTTGTTCTCCAAAAGCTTCTTTTAAGTTTTGGATAGAAACAGATAAATCTTTCACAAGGAATCCATTTTGATTTTCAACTAGCAAAACAGCATGGTCGCGATTGTCAGTATCATTCTCGTTGCTATCCCAAGGATTTCCTAGCTGAACTAAATTTGTTTTTAATACGGTTGTTCCTGGACCGTCTCCAAAGAGACCGGTTACATTTGAGTGCTCTGAACCGATTTTAATTTGATTAAAGGAGCCACTTTCGCTTTTGCGATAGATAGGCAGTGCTATTCCTGTAAGGTTTTCTCCGTTAGAACTAACATAACGAACAAGTCCATCCGAGTCTACACGAAGATTTTCATATTCTTCTTTCGTAACATGCGAAAGATTCTGAACACCATCAATTCGTCCTTTTTGTATAGGCATAGGAACACCTGATCCGTATGTTAAAATTTTATAGTGATCAATTTCGCCTTTATCACGAGCCACATTGACAATTCCAGAAAGTTTGACGGCAACACCAGTATGTTGTGTACCATCTGGATCAGCCATTACAATTTCATTTGCTGCTTTTAGTGCTTTATTAACAGCGAGAGTATCATCTTGGTTATCAGCTACATTCAAACCAAAATCAGTAGCATTGACATAGTACCATTTGTTTTTATGATCATAGTGAACATCATACTCAATACCTTCAACAGTTGGTTTTGAAACAACGGTTCTTACATCTTCTGTGATGGCATCTTGAATTTTCTTTGATTGGTTTTCTTTTGGTATTTCAGGAATGGCTTTTGCTTTGATTGCTTCCTCGTCAGCTTTTACTTCTGGTTTTAGAGCGGATTCGATAGATTCAGCGGGCTCAGTCGGTATAGAGTCTTTTGGCTGACTTTTATTTTTTTCCGCAGATGTGGATGCGCTTACACTTCGGAAGCCACTTCGTCCTATTTGTTTACTATCTGCTGGCTTCGTAGGAGTTTCAGCTACAGTGCTAGCACTATCGGATACATTGGAAGAAGGAGTAGTAGACTGTTCAGTCACTGAACTAGGATTATTAGCATTCTCAGCAGAATTTGGAGTATTTCCGTCTTCATTGGTTTTTTCAATCGTTGAAGATGTAACTGTAGTCGGTCGTAGCATTTCTGAAGTGTCTCCCCCAACTTCATTAGCGGCTACGTTATTGACTAATAAGGCTGATGTAACAATTCCGATTGAAACAGCAACCCAGTGCTTCTTTACTTTACGTAACTTTTTCATAAAATTATAATTCCCTTTATAATGTATATATTAAGTAGTTTGGCCGCAATTATTCATAATAATTTATATTTAGTTTCTCCTACAAATAACTATAATAATATATAAAAATATATTGCAACCTTTTTATTTTAACAAATCAAGTAGTTTGAGTCAAGAAATCAAACTAGAAAATTAAAATTATTTTTTAACACAAATTATTTTATTCGTAAAATAGTTAAAATTGAGTTTGTTTTACTTGACAGAATGACAAGTATAATGCTAGAATGTATGTGGTTATTTATGTTTAATACTTAAAGTGTTTGGAGGACTTTAACTACTAAATATCAAATAATCTGTGATTTCTTCTTCGTTTCTCAGGAGAGGGATTAAGAACATTGAAAATAAAATATAGAAAAGAGGGGAAACATGGCAAAAAGCAAAATGCTGAAATTGCTTTCAAAACTTTCAGCTGCAGCTCTTTCTGTCTTGACACTTACATCTGTTTCAACAAATACTGTTAAAGCTGATGACCCAACGCCAAAGGAATTAACGCAAGTTATTACAGGTGTTGAGTTGTTGGATGCTTCAGATACGAAACAGAATGTAACATCTGAGGGAGATTATGCAGTTCGTACAGGGAATGCCTACAAGCTTCGTGTAACGTTTGATCTCAAACAATACAATGAGAACTTGAACAATGGTGATTATTTCACTTTCGACATTCCTGCACCAATGACAGTCTACAACGGCACTCAACAGTTGGTTGACCCAGCTACGCAAGTAACGATTGGGGAAGCAGTTGTAACATCAAGTGGTAATGACAAGGGTGGTAAAGCAAAAATTACCTTGAAAAACTTGGACAAGTACCTAGCTGCAACCGGTGGAGATAAAGTTAAGGATGTATCTGGTAACTTTGCGGCTTCATTCCGCTTCCTAACAGACCAGAACAAGACACCAATTAGCTTTAATTCTTCTTCTATGAAGCAAGAAGTAAACCATACGTATACTGCTAAGACAATCACAGGTCCTAAAGTTGGTACTGAGAACTATGCGAAAGCTGGTGGACAAGCTTCCCGTGAAAGCTGGAACTCTCCAAAACTAGCAGCTATCGGATCAGTAAGCTCAGGTAATGAGCAATCAAACTGGCGTGTACGTGTGAACACAGAAAAACAAGATTTTGGACAAAACATTGTGCTTCATGACACAATTCCAAATGATGACACATCCTACACACCAGCTCAATACATTCCAGAAAGCTTGAAGATTTACAAGGCTGATATTAACGGCGGTACTTCTGCTGTTCCTCCAGGAGCAGAACTCATGGTAGAAGGCACTGACTATACAGTTGCTTGGAACTCAAACTATACATCATTTGATGTTACAATCAAAGATGGAACGACTTCTTACTTCGTTACATATAGTACTACCACTCCAAATGATGGTACGAAAGTAGCAAATATCATAGCTTTGTCTCTTGCGGACGGAACAAAACTTGCACAAAATACAAGTCGCCCAGGTGCGCTTAGCATGAAAGCGGAAGCAACATCTTTGATTTCTGGTACAATTGTAGCATCTACAGCTTACCAAATTAAGATTAATAAGACAGACGCGTTCACTCTTACACCTGTTCAAGGAGCAGTTTATACTGTGACAGCAGCAGATGATGCAAGTGAAACAACAGAAGTGACTACGAATGAAAAAGGAGTAGCGCTTACTAAAACTTATGATCAGAAATGGGAAGGTAAAACGTTCAAGATCAAAGAGAAGACTGCTCCAGCTGGCTATAAGCTAGATGAAAAAGAGTATACAGTCAAACTCGGAGCAGCAGGTTCTACGATCAACCTTAAGGACGAGCCTGTTCCAGCTGTGTTCAATGTAACAGCTAAGAAAGTGGTAGAAGGTCGTACAGATAAACTTCCAAAAGCGGATGAGTTTACCTTTAACCTATATACAGCAGAGAACTTGAAGACTCCAGTAGCCACAGCGAAATCAAAAGCTGATGGAACGATTACCTTCGAGAACATTGAAGTAAAAGGTGCGGGAACTTACCACTACGTCATCAAAGAAGATACTTCAGCAGCAATCAATGGTATCACTTTTGATGAAGCAGGTAAGGAAGTTACTGTAACAGCAGCATTCCAAGGTGGAGTATTGACAGCTTCTGTTACTTCAGCAGAACCAACTTTCACTAACACTTATAAAGCAGCTTCAACAAGTGCGACAATCGAAGCTAAGAAAGTCTTGAATGGTAAAGAGCTTGTGGCTGATGCTTATACTTTCGAATGGAAAGAAAAAGATGCAGTTGTAGCAGAAGCTAAGAACGCTGCTTCAGGTGAAGTTGTCTTCAACGTCAACTACACAGAAGCAGGAGAGCACACTTACACTATTACTGAGAAATCAGGAACAGAAGCAGGTGTGACATACTCAACAGAATCTTACACAGTTAAAGTAACTGTAGCAGATAACGGTCAAGGTCAATTGGTTGCGACTGTGGAAAATCCGACTGCAGAACGTGTCTTCACTAACACTTATAAAGAACCAGCTCCAACAGCTACATCAGCAACACTTGAGTTTACGAAAGAATTGACTGGTCGTACTTTGGTTGATGGTGAATTCCAATTTGAATTGTATGAAGGTACAAAACTACTTGATACAAAAACAAACCAAGCTGGAAAAGTAACATTTAATGCAATCAACTATGATGCAGAAGGTGAGTATACTTATACTGTAAAAGAAGTGAATGCTGGAGCAACTGGTATTACTTACGATACAGAAAAGACTGCAGTGGTAAAAGTAACCAAAGATGCAGCAACAAATGCCTTGAAGGCAACTGTTGAATACCCAGCAGGTAGTGTCTTCACGAATAGCTTTAAAGCACCAGCGGTAGAAGCTACGATTGAAGCAACTAAGAAACTTGAAGGTAAAGAGCTTGCGACTGATGCTTATACTTTCGAATTGAAAGAAAATGGTGCAGTTGTAGCGGAAGCTAAGAACACTGCCGAAGGGAAAGTAGCCTTTGTTCGTTCATTCGAAGAAGCAGGTACTCACACTTATACCTTGGTTGAAAAAGTTGGTACTGAAGAGGGTATTGAATACGATAAGACTGAGCATACTGTAACAGTCACTGTAGTTGCGGATGGTCAAGGTCTCTTGACTGCGACTGTCTCATATGCAGATGGTAAAGCAGTTGTATTTACAAATAAATACACTGTTCCAAACCCAACACCGGATCCAAACCCAACGCCAGATCCAGCACCAACGCCAGATCCAGCACCAACGCCAGATCCAGCACCAACGCCAGATCCAGCACCAACACCGGATCCAGCACCAACACCAGATCCAGCGCCAACGCCAGATCCAGCACCAACACCAGATCCAACACCAGCACCTCCAGCTACTGAGAATAAAGGTAAAGCTGAACTTCCAAACACAGGTGAAGCAACATCTATCTTCTCAGCAATTGGATTTGTAGTATTGGCATTGAGTGGATTGGTATTCTTCGTAAAACGTAAAGCTTAAGCTTTCGTAGAAGAAACATAAAACTTGGTAAGTGAGAATTATACTTCTCTCTTAAACTTGATAGAGAAAGTCTCTAGAAAATTCGTTTTCTAGGGGCTTTTTTTGTACTTCAAAAAATTTTTTAAAAAAATAGTCAAATTTGGTCAAAAAGTTATTGACTTTTACTGACTAAAGTGGTATAGTAGAAACATAAGGAAAATGAATTCCTTAGAAAACTTCATTTTCAATGATCCTATTTCTTGAAAATGTATGATAGATACCCTAGAAAGGGGTGAGGCCTATGTTAAATCTAACAGATTTTGAAAAGAAGATGATAAAAGGCTTATTTAAGAAAGAAAAACCAGAAATTATACGTAGGGTAGCTAGTTAGCTAGTCTAAAATTTTTAAAACAAAGGTCAAAGATAGTCAATATCAGAGATCGCATATAATTAAGAATAAACGAGGTAAAGAATATGAACAACAACTTTAATAACTTTAACAACATGGATGATTTATTTAACCAATTGATGGGTGGTATGCGAGGATATAGTTCTGAAAACCGTCGCTACTTGATTAATGGACGTGAAGTGACACCTGAGGAATTTGCTCACTATCGTGCAACTGGGAAATTACCAGGAAATGCAGAATCTGATGCGCAAATGCAACAACAGGCTTCAGGTATGAAACAAGACGGTGTCCTTGCTAAACTAGGTCGTAACTTGACCGCAGAAGCTCGTGAGGGCAAGTTGGATCCTGTTATCGGACGAAACAAGGAAATTCAAGAAACATCTGAAATCCTCTCACGTCGTACGAAAAATAATCCTGTTCTGGTCGGAGATGCAGGTGTTGGTAAGACAGCTGTTGTCGAAGGCTTGGCACAAGCTATTGTGAATGGAGGTGTTCCAGCTGCCATCAAGAACAAGGAAATCATTTCTATTGATATCTCAGGTCTTGAGGCTGGTACTCAATACCGTGGTAGCTTTGAAGAAAACGTTCAAAACCTAGTCAACGAGGTGAAAGAAGCAGGAAATATTATCCTCTTCTTTGATGAAATTCACCAAATCCTTGGCGCTGGCTCAATCGGAGGTGAAAGTGGTTCTAAAGGTCTTGCGGATATTCTCAAACCAGCTCTCTCCCGTGGTGAGTTGACTGTTATTGGGGCAACGACTCAAGACGAATACCGTAACACTATCTTGAAGAATGCAGCTCTTGCTCGTCGTTTCAACGAAGTGAAGGTCAATGCTCCTTCAGCAGAGGATACCTTTAAAATTCTTCAAGGAATTCGTGACCTCTATCAACAACACCACAATGTCATCTTGCCAGACGAAGTCTTGAAAGCAGCAGTGGATTATTCTATCCAATACATTCCTCAACGCAGCTTGCCAGATAAGGCTATCGACCTTGTCGATGTAACGGCAGCTCACTTGGCAGCTCAACATCCTGTAACAGATGTTCATGCTGTTGAACGGGAGATTGAGGCAGAAAAAGACAAGCAAGAAAAAGCAGTTGAAGCAGAAGACTTTGAAGCAGCTCTCAATGCTAAAACTCGCATTGCAGAATTAGAGAAAAAAGTCGAAAACCACACAGAAGACATGAAAGTGACTGCCACTGTCAATGATGTGGCCGAGTCCGTAGAGCGTATGACTGGTATCCCAGTTTCTCAAATGGGGGCATCTGATATCGAACGCCTAAAAGATATGGCTCATCGTTTGGAACACAAGGTTATCGGCCAAGATAAGGCAGTAGAAGCAGTGGCTCGTGCTATTCGTCGTAACCGTGCTGGTTTTGATGAAGGCAATCGCCCAATCGGTAGCTTCCTCTTTGTAGGTCCAACTGGGGTTGGTAAGACCGAGCTCGCTAAGCAATTGGCACTGGATATGTTTGGAACTAAGGATGCGATCATCCGCTTAGATATGTCTGAATACAGTGACCGCACAGCCGTATCTAAATTGATCGGTACAACAGCAGGTTATGTGGGTTATGATGACAATAGCAATACCTTGACAGAACGTGTTCGTCGCAATCCATACTCTATCATTCTCTTGGACGAAATTGAAAAGGCTGATCCTCAAGTAATCACCCTTCTCCTTCAAGTCTTGGATGATGGTCGTTTGACTGATGGTCAAGGAAATACAGTGAACTTCAAGAACACAGTCATTATCGCGACATCAAATGCTGGATTTGGCTATGAAGCCAACTTGACAGAAGATGCGGATAAACCAGAATTGATGGAGCGTTTGAAACCATTCTTCCGTCCAGAATTCCTTAACCGCTTTAATGCAGTTATCGAGTTCTCACACTTGAATAAGGAAGACCTTTCTAAGATTGTGGACTTGATGTTGTCTGAAGTTAACCAAACCTTGGCTAAGAAAGACATTGATTTGGAAGTCAGCCAAGCGGCAAAGGACTTTATCACAGAAGAAGGCTATGACGAAGTCATGGGTGTTCGTCCTCTCCGTCGTGTGGTTGAACAACAAATTCGTGATAAGGTAACAGATTTCCACTTGGATCATCTAGATGCCAAACATCTGGAAGCAGATATGGAAGATGGCGTTTTGGTCATTCGTGAAAAAGCCTAACTTAAGATTTTGAGAATAAAAAAAGAAGGAACTAGCTAAAAGCTGGTTCCTTTTTGTGTTTAGATGACATGGCGCTCAAAGGCATCATCTGAAATTCCTTGTTCTAGGATGAGTTTCGCCCATTCTTTAGCAGAAAAGAGGCTGTGGTCCTTGTAGTTTCCGCAAGATTCGATAGTTGTTCCTGGGACATCTTCCCAAGTAGTAGTTTCAGCGATTTCCTTTAGTGAATCCTTGATGACAGTAGCGATTTCAGCGCTAGTATGGCGTCCCCACATAATCATGTGGAAGCCTGTACGGCAACCAAATGGTGAACAGTCAATCATGCCGTCAATTCGGGTACGGATGAGTTTGGCCAAGAGGTGTTCGATAGTGTGAAGCCCAGCAGTAGGGATAGAGTCTTCATTTGGCTGTACCAAGCGAATATCAAAGTTGGAGATGATGTCTCCCTTTGGCCCCGTTTCTTCCCCAATCAAGCGAACATAAGGTGCTTTAACAATGGTGTGGTCAAGTTCAAAACTTTCAACAATAACTTCTTTTGACATGGTAGTTCCTTTCAGTTTTCTTCTTTCATTATATCATAAAGACTGCTCTTGAAACAGAGAGAAAACCTCTCCAAGAAAGGAGAGGTTTGAGTTTTTATTTCCGATACAAGCGATCGTATTGGTAGAATGGGTCAAAGGTTACGTTGATACCCAATTTTCGTAGGACATTCTTGTCTTCATCGGTCAGGATGATGGTTGAATGAGCTTCGCTTCCTTTGAGATTCCCAAGTTCTTCCATGGCACGCGCAGCATCAGGATTTTCCATAGCTGTGATTGCAAGTGCAATCAAAATTTCATTTGAGTGGAGGCGAGGATTGCGGCTACCTAGATGATTGATTTTAAGACCTTGAATTGGTTTGACGACTTCAGGCTCGATTAATTTTACTTCCTTAGCAATGTTAGCTGATTTTTTGATGGCATTGATCAAGGCAGCAGCTGTAGGACCAAAGAGTTCAGAGTTTTTACCAGTCACGATTTCCCCATTTGGCAATTCAAGGGCTAGGGCAGGGCCACCAGTTTCTTCTGCTTTTTGGCGTGCAGCGACAGCAACCTTACGGTCTGCAGGTGTGATGCCGAGGTCGTTCATGAGCAGTTCAATCTTCTTGACAGCAGTTTCTCCGACTTTTTCAGCTTTAAAATCAAGAACAGTTTGATAGTAGCGACGGATGATTTCTTGTTTAGAAGCTTCGACAGCAGCTTCATCATCTGTAATAGCGAAACCAACCATGTTGACACCCATGTCTGTTGGTGAAGCGTATGGAGATTCACCTAGGATACGTTCCAACATACGTTTGAGCACTGGGAAAATTTCGATATCACGGTTGTAATTGACAGTGGTTTCTCCGTAGGTTTGGAGATGGAAAGGGTCAATCATATTGACATCATCAAGGTCTGCGGTTGCAGCCTCGTAGGCCAAGTTGACCGGATGATGAAGGGGAAGATTCCAAACTGGGAAGGTTTCAAACTTAGCGTAACCAGACTTGATGCCATTGAGTTGGTCATGGTACATATTGGACATACAAGTTGCCAATTTTCCAGAACCAGGTCCAGGAGCGGTTACGACAATCAAGTTGCGACTGGTTTTGATGTAGTCGTTTTTCCCCATACCTTCTGGAGAAATGATGTGATCCATATCCGTCGGGTATCCTTTGATTGGATAATGAAGATAGGAATCAATCCCGTTTTTATCTAACTGGTTGCGGAAGGCATCTGCAGCGGGTTGGCCAGCGTATTGTGTGATGACAACCGAACCAACAAAAATTCCCAGCTCATTGAATTTGTCAATCAAGCGAAGAACTTCTTGGTCATAAGAAATGCCTAGGTCGCCACGCGCTTTAGAATGCTCGATGTTGCTAGCATTAATGGCAATCACAACCTCAACTTGCTCTTTCAATTCTTGCAAGAGCTTGATTTTATTGTCAGGCTCATAACCAGGAAGGACACGAGCAGCGTGGAAATCTTCCAACATTTTGCCACCAAACTCCAAGTAGAGCTTGCCGTCAAATTGGTTGATGCGCTCCAAAATGTGGTCGCGCTGTAGATTCAAATATTGTTCAGAACTAAAAGCTTGTTTTTTCATTTTTTTACCTCTGACCTCTATTATAATAAAAAATTGGAAGATAGGAAACTACGGAGTCAAAAAAGAAATCAAAAAGATTAGGCAAACGCTTGCACTAAGTTTAAAAAAGCGCTATCATAGATGATAGATTATTAAAATAATGAGGTAAGAAGATGCAAGAAAAATGGTGGCACAATGCCGTAGTCTATCAAGTCTATCCAAAGAGTTTTATGGACAGCAATGGAGACGGAATTGGCGATTTGCCAGGAATTACTAGTAAGTTGGACTACCTAGCTAAGTTAGGGATTACAGCTATTTGGCTTTCTCCTGTTTATGACAGTCCGATGGATGATAATGGCTACGATATTGCTGATTATCAAGCAATTGCAGCTATTTTCGGGACTATGGAGGACATGGACCAACTCATCGCAGAAGCTAAGAAGCGTGATATTCGAATTATCATGGACTTGGTGGTCAATCATACCTCAGATGAACACGCATGGTTTGTCGAGGCTTGTGAGAATCCTGATAGCCCTGAGCGTGACTACTATATCTGGCGGGATGAGCCTAATGATTTGGAGTCTATCTTTAGTGGGTCTGCTTGGGAATACGATGAAAAGTCGGGTCAATACTATCTCCACTTTTTCAGTAAGAAACAGCCTGATCTCAACTGGGAGAATGAAAAACTGCGCCAGAAAATTTATGAGATGATGAACTTCTGGATTGATAAAGGAATTGGTGGTTTCCGTATGGATGTTATTGACATGATTGGAAAAATTCCTGATGAGAAAGTAGTTAATAATGGTCCTATGCTCCATCCCTATCTCAAGGAAATGAATCAGGCGACTTTTGGAGATAAGAATCTCTTGACAGTAGGGGAAACATGGGGGGCAACGCCAGAGATTGCTAAACTCTACTCGGATCCAAAGGGACAAGAATTATCTATGGTCTTCCAGTTTGAACATATCTGTCTTCAATATCAGGAAGGGCAACCTAAGTGGCACTACCAAAAAGAATTAAATGTAGGGAAGTTAAAAGAGATTTTCAACAAATGGCAGACAGAGTTGGGAGTTGAGGACGGATGGAATTCCCTCTTCTGGAACAACCATGACCTTCCTCGCATCGTCTCTATCTGGGGAAATGACCAAGAATACCGTGAAAAATCTGCCAAAGCCTTTGCAATCTTGCTTCATCTTATGAGGGGGACACCTTATATCTACCAGGGTGAGGAGATTGGGATGACCAACTATCCGTTTGAAACACTGGACCAAGTAGAAGATATAGAATCCCTCAACTATGCACGTGAAGCTCTTGAGAAAGGCGTTCCGATGGAAGAAATCATGGACAGCATCCGTGTCATTGGTCGTGATAATGCCCGTACCCCAATGCAATGGGATGAAAGCAAAAATGCTGGCTTCTCAACAGGTCAACCTTGGTTGGCAGTTAATCCAAACTATGAAGAAATCAACGTTCAAGAAGCACTGGCAAATCCAGAATCTATTTTCTATACCTATCAAAAACTCGTGCAAATTCGTAAGGAGAACAGCTGGTTGATTCGAGCTGACTTTGAATTGCTTGATACAGCTGATAAGGTCTTTGCCTATATCCGTAAAGATGGCGACCGCCGCTTCCTAGTTGTGGCTAACTTGTCCAATGAAAAACAAGATTTTTCGGTAGGAGGAAAAGTCAAATCTGTCTTGATTGAGAACACTACTGCTAAAGAAGCAGTTGAAAAACAGACCTTAGAGCCCTGGGATGCTTTCTGTGTGGAACTAACGGATTAAAATAAGTGAACCTCAAGCCTTTGATGCTTGGGGTTCTTTTACTAAAAAATATATAGAAAACCCTTTAAAAAATATTTGTTAGAATTTTCTAAAAAATCTGGCGAAAGTTCTTGCTTTTATGAAAAAATAGGGTATAATGGTGAAAACACTATCTTTAAGGAGATTACTTATGAAATCGAAAAAGTGGCTCTTAGGAGCAGGTGCTGTTTTGAGTGCAGCCCTACTGTTAACTGCTTGTGGGCAAAGTGAAAAGAAAGCGGATGCTCCCAAGACATTCTCTTATGTCTACGCTATGGATCCATCTTCTTTGGACTATAGTGTGACGAGCAAGAGCTCAACCTCTGACGTTATAGCAAACGTTGTTGATGGTCTTTTGGAAAATGATAAGTATGGGAACTTAATTCCATCACTTGCAGAAGACTGGTCTGTTTCAAAGGATGGTTTGACTTACACCTACAAACTTCGTAAGGGTGTAAAATGGTATACTTCTGATGGAGAAGAATACGCTGAAGTTAAGGCCAAAGACTTTGTTACTGGGCTTAAACATGCTGCTGACGGAAAATCAGATGGTCTTTCTTTGATTCAGGATTCTATCAAAGGTTTGGCAGAGTATGTTAGTGGTGAGAGCAATGATTTCTCTACCGTAGGAGTTAAGGCTGTTGATGATTACACGGTAGAATACACGCTCAACAAACCAGAAAGTTTCTGGAACTCTAAGGTCACAACTGCAACCATGCTTCCAGTTAATGAAGAATTTTTGAATTCTAAAGGGAGCGACTACGGTGCACCAACCCCATCAGGTATCCTATACAATGGTCCTTATTTCTTGAAATCATTGACTTCAAAATCAGTCATTGAATATGAAAAGAATCCAAACTACTGGGATAAGGACAATGTTAAGATTGACAATATTAAACTAACTTTCTACGATGGATCAGACCAAGAATCTTTGATTCGTAGCTTTACACAAGGTGCTTATACAACAGCCCGTCTCTTCCCAACAAGCTCAAACTTTGAGTCAACTAAACAAGAGTACGGCGATAAGATTGTTTACAGTCCACAAGAAGCGACTAGCTACTACCTCACTGTTAACGTAAACCGCCAATCTTACAATAAAACAGCCAAAACAGACGAAGCTCAAAAAACATCAACGAAAGAAGCTCTTCTCAACAAGAACTTCCGTCAGGCGCTGAACTTTGCCCTTGACCGTCATTCTTATACTGCTCAGTTGAATGGTGAAGAAGGTGCGAACAAGATTATACGTAACAGCCTAGTGCCTCATGACTACGTTCAAGTGGGTGAAAAAACCTTTGGAGAGTTGGCTCAGGCAGAGCTCGTTTCATATGGTGACCAGTGGAAAGATGTGGCCCTTACAGATGGCAAGGATACGATTTACAGTCCTGAAAAAGCTAAGGCAGCCTTTGCTAAAGCCAAGGAAGAATTGCAAGCCAAGGGTGTTACCTTCCCAATCCATTTGGATATCCCCGTTGAACAAACAGATGTAATCGCGGTTCAACAAACCAACTCACTCAAGCAGTCTATCGAATCATCACTTGGTACTGAAAATGTCATTGTTGATGTCCTTCAAATGACCGATAATGAGAAAATAAGCATTACGTCTCAAGCCAAGGTTCCATCCCAAAAAGACTATGACTTGAACGGAACTGGTTGGGGACCAGACTATCAAGACCCAGCTACCTACCTCAACATCCTTGATGCTAAGAAGGGTTCTGCCCTTAAACACTTGGGGATCACTCGTGGAAAAGATCCAGAAGTGATGGCTCAAGTCGGTCTAGATGAATACAAGAAACTCTTGGATGATGCTGCAGCTGAAACCAGCGACCTTAATAAGCGTTATGAAAAATACGCTAAAGCTCAAGCTTGGGTGTCTGATAGCTCACTCTTGATTCCAGTTGCTTCTTCAGGTGGTTCTCCAACTGTTAGCCGTACTGTACCATTCACAAAAGCATACTCTCAAGTCGGAATCAAGGGAGACCCATTTGTGTTCAAAGGTTTGGAGTTGCAAAATGATGTTGTTACTGCAAAAGAATACGAAGAAGCCTTCAAGAAATGGCAACAAGAAAAAATCGAAACAAATGCCAAATACCAAAAAGAACTTGAAAAACACGTCAAGTAATCTATAAATAGAAAAGGAAGTTGCAGGAAACTGTGCTTCCTTTTTTGTTTTGAGACACCAGTTGTCATAAAAGCAGTAACTTTACATTTTTGAATAAATTTGATAAAATATAGCTATGTTATAAAAAGTGACATAAAGGAGTGAATGATGATCAAAATGAAAAAAAGACTAATCGGGACGGGTCTTGTCTTAGCGACAGGTATTTTGCTCTCGTCATGTGGACAGTCCAACACAGATACTAGCACTTATTCATCAACATTTAGTGCGAATCCGACAACTTTTAACTATCTTCTAGATTATTATGCGGATAACACTGCTGTTATTACCAACCTTGTAGACGGCTTGTTAGAAAATGATAGCTATGGAAATCTAACGCCAGCTTTGGCTGAAGATTGGTCTGTTTCATCAGATGGTTTGACCTATACCTACAAGCTTAGAAAAGATGCCAAGTGGTATACGGCTGATGGTGAGGAATATGCTTTAGTCAAAGCTCAGGATTTTGTCACTGGGATCAAATATGCCGCTGACAATAAGGGGCAAGCCATAGATCTGATCCAAAATTCAATCAAGGGATTGAATGACTATGTGACGGGTGTGACCAATGACTTTTCAACTGTCGGTGTCAAAGCCTTGGATGATTACACAGTCGAGTACACTTTGACTCGACCAGAACCGTATTGGAATTCAAAGACAACCAATAGTATTCTTTTCCCAGTCAACGAAGAGTTCTTGAAATCAAAGGATAAAGATTTTGGTACCTTGACACCAGACAGTATCCTTTATAATGGTCCATATCTGTTAAAAGATTTCACATCAAAATCTTCGATCGAATATGTGAAGAATCCACACTATTATGACCATGATAAAGTAACCATTGAAAAAGTTAAGTTAGCTTACTTTGATGGGTCAGATCAGGAGATGACCATTCGAAACTTTGAAAGTGGTGCTTACTCGATTGCAGGAGTCTATCCAAATAGTTCGAACTATGCTAAGACAAAAGAAAAATACCAAGACAATATCGTCTATAGCTTACAAGACAAGACATCATGGTACTTTAACTTTAACGTCAACCGCAAAACCTATAATCATACCGCTAAAACAACGGACGAACAAAAGAAATCTGCTCAAACAGCTATCTTAAATAAAAATTTCCGTCAGGCTATCAACTTTGGTATTGATCGAACAGCCTACTCTGCTCAATCTAACGGTGAAGAAGCAGCGAGCAAAACCCTTCGTAATACTCTAGTTCCTCCAACATTTGTCCAGGTGGGAGATAAGACCTTTGGAGAAGTAACAGCTTCTAAGCTTGTGAACTACGGAACTGAGTGGTCAGGTATCAATTTGGCAGATGCTCAAGATGCCTACTTTAACAAGGAAAAGGCCCAAGCAAAATTTGCGGAAGCTAAAAAGGAATTGGAAGCCCAAGGCGTGACTTTCCCAATCCATTTGGATGTCCCTGTTGATCAGACGAATAAAAATGCGGTTTCTGGTATGAACTCGGTTAAACAAACCCTTGAAACAGTACTAGGTTCTGACAATATCGTCATTGATGTTCAACAGCTTTCTACAGATGACTTTGGAAATGT
Source organism: Streptococcus jiangnanensis (assembly GCF_040888325.1). Classification (GTDB taxonomy): domain Bacteria; phylum Bacillota; class Bacilli; order Lactobacillales; family Streptococcaceae; genus Streptococcus; species Streptococcus jiangnanensis. The sequence goes on from NZ_JBFNFF010000001.1 coordinate 323,509, forward strand.
TGCCTTCCTAGCACCAAATCCAGCTGCTCGTGACTACGACCTAAACTTTGATGGTTGGGTTGGTGATTACCAGGATCCATCAACTTATCTAGATCCCTTCAATGCTGAAACTGGCTTCTATCTCAAGATTTTTGGTCTTGACGCCAAGGAAGACCAAGAGCTCATCAAGAGTTTGGGACTCGATACCTATACACAACTCTTGAAAGAAGCAGATGCAGAGAACAAAGATGTTGCTAAGCGTTATGAAAAATACGCTGAAGCTCAAGCTTGGATGATTGACAATTCTCTAGTCATGTCTGCTATGTCAAATGGTGGTACAGCCTCTGTAACTAAAGTAACTCCGTTTACACGTGCCTACTCCCTAGTAGGTATCAAGGGTGACGGAAATAATTATAAGTACATGAGATTACAAAAAGACCCTGTTACCAAGAAACAATTTGATGAAGCCAAGGCTAAGTGGGAAGAAGAAAGTAAAAAAGCTATCGAAAAGAGCCAAAAAGAATTTGAAAACCACGTTAAATAAAAAAAGAAAGACAAGCTGGCACTATAAATTGCCCTTGTCTTTTTAATTTGTCATGAAAAATGAAGTTAGTATAATTTTAAAGCAAATAAAGAACACAGAAGTGAATGAAAACGCTGAGAATAACGGGAATAAATGGAATTTCTTTCATAAATGTGATATAATAATCCTAATTATTAACGTATAGGGGATTAACATGAATAGACGTTCAAAGAGAACTCGTTCTGGTAACATGAAACGAAATATTAACATAGTCTTATTAACCATTTATCTATTGTTGGGTGGTTTTTTGCTGTTCTTGATTTTTAGACACAACATTTTAGCCTTTAGATACCTGAATATTATTTCTACAGTTCTCGTTTTATTAGCTGCTTTAGTAGGACTACTGCTAATTGTTTATAAAAAAGCTGAGAAGTTTACGGTCTTCTTTTTGACGCTTGCCATCTTAGTTAGTTCAGTTTCTCTCTATGCTTTGCAACAGTTTGTCGGTTTTACCAATCATATCAATTCGACGTCAAATTACTCAGAGTATTCGATTAGTGTGGTCGTTTTGAAAGATAGTGAGATCAATAATGTGACCCAACTGGATACGGTTACGGGGCCAACAGAGACAGACAATGACAATATTCAAAAGTTGTTAGCAGATATTAAGACTAGCCAAAGCAAGGGCTTGACAGTTGAGAATGCGACTTCTTACCTAGCAGCTTATAAGAGTCTGCTTTCTGGTGAAACGAAAGCAATCGTCTTAAATAGTGTCTTTGAAAATATTATTGAAGCAGAGTATCCTGACTATGCTTCTAAAATCAAGAAAATATACACTAAAAATTTGATTAAAGAAGTTGCTGCGCCTAAGGTATCGAAGAATAAAGCTTTCAATATTTATGTGAGCGGTATTGATACCTACGGTCCAATCAGCTCAGTTTCGCGTTCAGATGTAAATATTTTGATGACGGTGAACCGTGATACCAAAAAAATCCTTCTCACTACAACTCCTCGTGATTCCTATGTACCAATCGCAGATGGAGGAAACAATCAAAAGGATAAATTGACCCATGCAGGGATTTATGGAGTAGACTCGTCGATTCATACCCTGGAAAATCTATACGGGGTTGATATCAATTACTATGTTCGTTTGAACTTCACTTCTTTCTTGAAGTTGATTGACCTTTTAGGTGGGATTGATGTTTATAATGATCAAGAATTTACTGCACACACTAATGGGAAGTACTATCCGGTAGGAAATGTCCACTTAGATTCTGAGCAGGCTCTGGGATTTGTTCGTGAACGTTACTCTCTTGCAGATGGAGATCGTGACCGTGGACGAAACCAACAAAAGGTTATTGTAGCTGTGATTCAGAAATTAACATCAACTGAGGCTTTGAAGAACTATGACAATATCATTAAAGGATTGCAAGATTCTCTTCAAACCAATATGCCTTTGGAAACCATGATCGATCTAGTCAATACTCAGTTAGAGAGTGGAGGAAATTACAAAGTCAACTCTCAAGACTTGAAGGGGACTGGCCGTATGGATCTTCCTTCTTACGCCATGCCAGATAGTAACCTCTACATGATGGAAATCGACGATAGTAGTTTGGCTGCTGCGAAAGCTGCTATCAATGATGTGATGGAGGGGAAGTAGAATGATCGATATTCATTCGCACATCGTTTTTGATGTGGACGATGGTCCAAAGTCGATAGAGGAAAGCAAAAGTCTTCTAAGAGAGGCCTATAGTCAAGGAGTGCGAACTATCGTTTCAACATCGCATAGACGAAAAGGAATGTTTGAAACTCCTGAAGAAAAGATCGCAACCAACTTTCTCAAGGTAAGAGAAATGGCTAAGGAAGTTGCTGATGACCTAATCATTGCCTATGGGGCTGAAATCTACTATACTCCGGATGTCGTTGAGAAGTTAGAAAAGAAATTAATCCCCACCCTCAACGATAGTCGCTATGCTTTGATTGAGTTTAGCATGAATACACCCTATCGAGACATGCATAAGGGATTGAGTGATATTCTAATGCTGGGTATTACGCCAGTCGTTGCCCACATTGAACGCTATGATGCTTTAGAAAATAATGAAAAGCGCGTGCAAGAGCTGATTGACATGGGATGTTATACTCAAGTCAATAGTTCTCATATCTTGAAACCTAAACTCTTCGGAGAAACTTATAAATTCATGAAAAAGAGAGCTCAGTATTTCTTAGAGCGTGACCTCGTTCATGTAATCGCTAGTGATATGCACAACTTGGATCATAGACCTCCTCATATGGAAGAAGCCTATGATATCATTGCCAAAAAATACGGTGAAAACAAGGCCAAGGAACTCTTTAAAGAGAACCCAAGAAAAATTATAATGGATCAACTAATTTAGGAGAAAAAATGAAAGAAAAGAATATTATGGAAATTGATGTATTCCACTTGTTAAAAATTCTATGGAAACGAAAATTGCTGATTGTCTTGGTAGCATTCGTGACAGGGTCAGTAGCATTTGCTTACAATAGTTTTATTGTGAAACCAGAGTTTACCAGTACTACCCGCATTTATGTGGTCAACCGTAATCAGGGAGATAAGCCTGGTTTGACCAACCAAGACTTGCAAGCGGGATCATACTTGGTAAAAGACTATCGTGAAATCATTCTCTCGCAAGACGTTTTAGAAAAAGTTGCGACTGATTTGAAACTAGAACTCCCTCCAAAAGGTCTAGCTAGTAAAATCAAGGTAACAGTTCCAGTGGATACGCGTATTGTATCTATCTCTGTCACAGACCGTGCACCTGAGGAAGCTAGCCGTATCGCCAACTCTTTGAGAGAGGTTGCTGCTCAAAAAATCATCAGTGTCACGCGAGTTTCAGATGTGACAACGCTTGAAGAAGCGCGTCCTGCAACATCCCCATCGTCTCCAAATATCCGTCGCAATACCATGGTTGGATTTCTTGCTGGAGCGGTTATAATGGTTGTCACTGTTCTCCTAGTTGAACTCTTGGATACACGAGTGAAACGTCCAGAAGATATCGAAGATGTGATGCAAATTGCGCTATTGGGAGTAGTTCCAAATTTGGATAAATTGAAATAGGAGAGAGAGATGCCAACATTAGAGATTGTACAAAAAAAATTAGATTTGGCAAGAAAAGCTGAAGAGTATTACAATGCGCTTCGTACCAATATACAGTTGAGTGGGAATAATTTGAAAGTTATTTCGATCACGTCTGTGAAACCGGGTGAAGGGAAGTCAACTACTTCTACAAATATTGCTTGGGCCTTTGCGCGTGCGGGCTATAAGACGCTGTTAATCGATGCCGATATTCGTAATTCTGTCATGTCAGGTGTTTTTAAATCACGCGAGAAGATTACTGGACTAACAGAGTTCTTATCTGGGACGACAGACCTATCACAAGGCCTATGTGATACCAATGTTGAAAACTTGTTTGTTATTCAAGCGGGTTCTATATCACCCAACCCAACAGCCTTGCTACAAAGTGAAAATTTTGCAACCATGCTTGATACCTTGCGTAAGTACTTTGATTACATCATTGTGGATACAGCGCCAATCGGAGTTGTCATCGATGCAGCTATCGTCACTCAAAAATGTGATGCTTCTGTTTTGGTAACGGCAGTAGGTGAAGCTAATAGAAGAGATGTTCAAAAGGCGAAAGGGCAGCTCGAACAAACAAGCAAACCATTCTTAGGAATTGTGCTCAATAAATTGAATACATCTGTTGAAAAATATGGTTCCTACGGTGCTTATGGCTCTTACGGAAATTATGGGAGAAAATAGGGGCTCTTGTAGTTTAAAAATTTTCTGAGGATGTTATTACAAGGGGGAGTTTAGGTGAAACAAAATAATATCATCTATTTTTGTTTTAAAAGATTTATGGATGTAATTATCGGCTTGTGTGGAACAATACTTATTGTTTTACCCTGTTCTCTAATCATCTTTTCAATCTACAAGATTAAAGGTTATAAAGGGAGTATATTTTTTACACAATATAGAGCAGGTCTCAGAGGGAAAAAATTTAAAATCATTAAGTTTAGATCAATGGTCGAAAACGCAGAAGAAATTCTGATTTCGAATAAGGAGCTTTATGAAAAATATAAAAACAATAGCTATAAATTGCCACCAAACGAGGATCCACGGCTTACAAATATTGGAGATTTTATAAGAAGAACAAGTATTGATGAAGTTCCTCAGTTTATAAATTTGGTACTAGGTGATATGAGTCTTATTGGGCCAAGGCCAATTCTTGAAAATGAACTAGATGAATATTCTAAGGAAGAGCAGGAAGTTTTATTGTCTGTTCGTCCTGGAATTACGGGGATATGGCAAGTTTCAGGTAGGAGTCAAGTATATTATCCTGAACGTTGTGAGATGGAATTGTATTATCCTAGAAATCAGTCTTTATGGCTAGACATCAAAATTTTCTTTTTGACTATTAGAAGAGTGTTATCCGGTGACGGAGCTCATTGAGAATTCAGGCTGAGTCAGTATGAAGTGGAATATATAAAGATAAAATTGAATACAAAAAGGATATCTTTGGTATTCAATTTTATCTTTTTGGGTCAGGATAGTTTTAGTGAAGATCTATTTTGGCTGGATATTTTTTCAATAGAGAATGATTACAATTTTGATTAAAAGGTAGTTGAGCTAGATATGGATGAAGGGAATTGAATTAGGATATAGAAATGTCTAAAACGTATAGAATCATAGTTGCAACACATAAACGATTTCAAATGCCAGAGGATAAGGACTTGTATATCCCTATCCAAGTTGGTAGTGAAGGTAAGGAAGATTTAGGTTATCAATCAGATAATCAGGGAGTCCATATTTCTCACCTTAATCCTTATTATTGTGAATTAACAGGATTATATTGGGCTTGGAAAAATTTAGAATGTGATTATCTTGGATTGGTACATTACCGTAGATATTTCACATCAAAACGACACTCATATAGAGAAGCAATTAGTATGGATGATATTATTCTTTCAAAGTCAGAAGTTAAAAACTTGCTGTCAAAATACGATGTTGTCGTTCCTAAAAAACGGAAATATTATATTGAAACGCTATACTCTCACTATGCACATACTCACGATGCCAATCATTTAGACGTGACACGTCAGATTATTAGCGAGTTGAGACCGGATTATATCGATGCTTTTGATCAGGTCATGAAGCAACGCAGTGGCTATATGTTCAATATGTTTATCATGTCCAAAGAAAATGTAGCAGCCTATTGTGAATGGTTGTTCCCAATTATCGATGAACTCTATAGAAGATTGGACATTACAGACTATTCTGCTTTTGACGCTAGATTATTTGGTCGTATCAGTGAACGCTTGTTCAATGTTTGGTTGGCAAATCAAGATTTGAGGATTAAGGAGATTCCGTTCATTTATATGGAAAAAATTGATTTGATTCAAAAAGGGAAGTCCTTTTTACAAGCAAAATTCTTTGGAAAAAAATATGGACAGAGTTTTTAGATAGGGATGAATAGTAAGAATGAAATTAGTACTAAAAATAAAATCTGTACCAGAACTTTTGGCTCTTGTTGCTTTAGGGATATTTTTAACGGTTTCGATATTAAATGTAACTTTTTATGCTCGGTATCTGCCTGGAACAGTTTATAAATTAGCGATAGCTTTTTCCCTCTTTCTTTTGGTTATAAAAGAGTCGTTTAAGAGAAAATATGATTATAGAACTCTCATTGGTTTGTTTGCAACGATTTTAATTTATTTTATAGTGGGGAAAATAACAGCTCTCAGTTCAGAACTTCCTGTAAGTATATTATTTATTTATACTTTACGAGATATTCCCTTTAAGAAGGTGGCGAAAACATCATTAGTCGTTAGTATGTGCCTGTTGTTTTTTGTTATCATAAGCGCAAGATTAGGAATCATAACGAACTATGTAGAAATTTCTGGTCCTCGAGTGCGGACCTACCTAGGTTTTAGATATGCTCTATTTCCTTCGATTTTACTGATGAATATAGTTGCTATTGTGTTTTATTTAAAGCAAAACAAAATCCAATACTGGCAATGGTTACTTTTGGCTCTTTCTGTTTATTGGGTATATGATCAAACGGATTCTCGTTTAACATTTTATAGTTCCTGTGTATTGCTGACATGCAGTTTGTTAATAAAATGGTTTCCGAAACTATTTTCAAAGTTAGGATATGTGTTTAAAGCTTTTAAACCAACCTTTATTGTAAATGCAGTTATTAGTTTTTGGATCTCCGTTACCTATCTCAATTCAAGTCATTCTTTTATCAATGATCTTCTTTTTAAAGTGAATCATATGTTAGGTGGTCGGATATACTTGGCTAATAAATCTTTAAATCTCTATGGTTTTGGATTTTTTGGACGACCAGTTTACTGGAATGGGAATGGTCTGACTGTTGACGGTGTTAGAAACTATCAGACCTATCTGTATGTGGACAATTTGTACGTCCAAATTTTACAGAGATTTGGCTTACTCATCCTGGGATTAATGGTCTCAGTTTTATCTTTGACACTACTTAAAGTCATTAAGAAACGCCAGTGGGTTCTTGCTCTGATTTTGATATTAATGAGTTTTCATTCCATGATTGATGATTTGAATTTCTATCTTCATAACAATATTTTTTGGATCTTGGTAGGTGCTTTAATCTACCCGGATTATCAGTTTTCTGATGAAAGCAACGAAGAACTCGGGGAACATTCATTTGAAAAAATCGTATAGTAAAATGGTAAGAAGTATTTAACAAGAACTTAAAAGAGCATAGACTGGGAAAATGGTTTTATTTCGATTTATAATAGGAGGAAAGTATGTCGGATATCAAAATCATTCAAGATAAGATTTTATCTATTTTGAAAGAGTTTATTAATATTTGCGAAGAAAATGACCTAACCTACTATGCTCTAGGGGGGACTTTACTCGGTGCTGTTCGTCATCAAGGCTTCATACCTTGGGATGATGATATTGATATCGGTATGCCGAGAGAGGATTACGAAAAGTTCAAAAAGATAGCTCCAAATTTATTACCAAGCAATTTTAAAATAGTTAATAATCCATTAAATCTCGATATAACTCAGTTAGTAGATGAAAATGTTATTGTTAAAATTGCGAATTCTGAAAGCAATGTATTTATTGATATTTTTCCTCTAGATGGTTATCCAGAAAAAGGAGTATTTGTAGCTAAATTACATAGTTCAAGGTTATTGTTTCAAAGGATGCTTTGTAAAATATCAGTTTTGGACCAACTTGAAGATAAAGACCGTGGCGCTTTAGAAAATCTTATAGTTAAAATATCTAAAGCGCTAAGAATCCAAAAAGTGCTTCCTAAGGATACATTGGTAGAAAATCTGCATAAATTTATTCAAAAATATGATTTTAAAACTTCTCGTTACGTCGGCAATGTTCTAGGTAGATATAGGGAGAGAGAAATAGTTCCAAGAGAGTATTTTAAAGACCCTGTTTTATTGGTTTTTGAGGATACAATGATAAATTGTCCAACAAAGTACAAAGAATATTTAAACGAAATCTACGGTGATTACATGAAATTACCGCCAGTAGAAGATAGAGTTGCGCATAATATAGAACTCATATCAACTGGTGATTCAGAATGAAGGGGAAGTGTAGTTTAAATATGAAAAAAATCGCTTTAGTGAAATGGAGTATTGATAGAACAGATGGAGGACTGAAAGTAGCAACCAGTCTTGCAAATGAGTTATCAACTATGTATGAAGTTCATCTTCTCTCGATGATTTCTACAGAAAACAATTTCTTCTCGCTGAAACAATCGGTTCGATATCAAAATTTATCATCAAAGAAAATATCAATGAGTAAAAATTTTCTCGAAGCGGTCAAGTTATTGAGAAACTATCTGAAAGAAGAGAACATTGATATTGTTTTTGGAATTGGAATGAGTATGAATACAGTTGGTGTAGCAAGCACAATTGGTTTGAGAACAAAATTTGTTTCCTGCGACCATACAAATTCTATAGTAGATATTGATACTAAAGTTAAGAAGATACAAAGATATATTGGAGCGAAATTTGCTGATAAACTCGTGACCCTTACTCAAGAAGACCGTGAAAATTATATAAAAAAATACGGTGTTTCTGATGAAAGAATTTGCTACATCTATAATTGGAAAGAGGCTGCTCTTTCAGATGTATCCTATAATAAAAAATCAACTAAAATTGTGACGGTTGGCCGTTTTGACTATCAAAAAGGATATGATTATCTTGTTCAAGTCGCGAAAAAAGTATTAGCGAAAAGGTCTGACTGGATTTGGGAAATCTACGGTTCCGGAAATCAAGATGAAGTGGATAAAATCAGAAATTTAATCAACGAAAATGATTTACAGGATAAGTTAGTCATCAAAGGGCTTGAAAAAAATCAGGATTTGATTTATGGAGATAAAGGGATTTATGTCATGACTTCTCGTTATGAAGGTTTACCTCTAGTTCTACTGGAAGCTCAACAATACAACCTCCCAATTGTTAGTTTCAGATGTCCAACAGGACCAAATGAGATTGTTGAAGATGGGGTCAATGGTTATCTGGTTGATCGTTATGATACGGACAAGTTGAGTGAAAAATTGCTTGAACTGATGGAAGATGAAGTTTTGAGACAGTCTTTCTCAGAACACGCAAAAGACAATATGGATAAATTCGATAAGGAAAAAATTCTCAAGCAGTGGATTGAACTAATTGAGACGATTTATGAGATAAGATGAAGGATTGTTTATTAACAATTGTAATGCCCAGTTGTAATATTCAGGACTACATTTTAAAAGGGCTGGAGTCTTTCCAACAAGTGCTTCCGAATTATAAAAATAAATTTGAAGTACTGGTTGTCATGGATGGTCAGTAATTCGGAAAGGTTGTTAAAGGAGCTATATAGTAAAATTGAGCAAAGCTCATATAAATACGTTCCTACGAAAAAATTTGACAGATGATCTTACTTAAATTATAGGACTAACTTTGCTTTGGGAATAATTTTTAATCCGAATTTGAAGAAATACTCTGAAAAGAAAGAAAAAGAGAGGGGCGTTTAAGATGTTTATCAGCATCGTTGTTCCTGTTTATAATGTTGCAGACTATCTGCATTTTGCGATAGAAAGCTTAATTAAACAGACCTATCAAAACTTTGAGATAATCCTTGTAAATGATGGTTCCACAGATAATTCTCCCATATTATGCGAAGATTATGCAAAGCAATATGAAAATATCCATGTTTTCCACAAAGAAAATGGTGGATTATCTGATGCACGTAACTTTGGAGTGGCAAAAGCCAACTCAGATTGGATTTTCTTTTTAGATCCGGATGATTATCTTGAAGAATATACTCTAGAGTTAATCGTGAAAATTCAGGAAACATATCGAGCAGACTTGATTTCAACAAAGGTAAAAGCTACTTCAAAATATAATGCTTATACTTCTTATCGATTGCAAGACTCAGACTATAAAGATTTGGCTCCGATTACAAAAGAAAAGGCTCTGGAACTAATGTTGGATGACAAAGTTGCAACGGTTTCTGCCTGTGCTAAGCTTTATAAAAAAAGCATATTGGAACGAGTCCCTTTTCCAGTTGGGAAAATCTATGAGGATTTTTATGTTGTAGGAGAACACCTTGCCTTGGCTGAAAGAATCGTGATAAGCCCGCTTGAAACCTACAATTACTATCGTAGGGAAGGGAGTATAGTTCGTTCAACATTTACTGAAAAAAGATATGATTTCTTTGAAGCTGTTGCAAAAAATGAGGAAGTTATTAAAAGAGAGTACATTCAGAGTCCAGAATTAAAGCAAGCTTTACAAGCTAAAAAATTATTAGGTGGTTTTGTAATAATTGGTGCAAAAGCTGACTCAGGCTTAAAAGATTTTTCAAAAGATAAAGAGTTGTTGAGAGTCGAAATGAGCGACTTGTTAAAAAATAATAAGTTATCATGGAAACTAAAACTAAAATGCCTTATTTTTATGTTAAACCCTAGATTGTATTTGTTGCTACGATAGTATCGTGCATAGATCCAATTTAATTTGCAACAAGTGTCAAAAAAATGTAGGAAAGAGGAAATATGAAAGAAGTTTTTAGAATAATTGACCATTATAAGTATGACCAGTCAAACTTTTTGTTTTCACTGATTAATTCTAAATTGGATGACTTGAAATGAAAGTATTAAAAAACTACGCCTACAATCTTTCTTATCAGTTATTAGTGATTATACTCCCAATCATTACGACTCCCTATGTAACACGGGTCTTTTCTTCGGATGATTTAGGGACGTATGGATACTTTAATTCCATTGTCACCTACTTTATTCTCTTAGCGACGTTAGGAGTTGCTAACTATGGTACTAAGGTCATTTCAGGACATCGTAATGAGATTAATAAAAACTTTTGGGGTATCTACTCTCTACAATTAGGGGCAACAGTTCTTTCTCTGTCCTTATATGCTCTTCTTTGTATGACTCTTCCCTCTATGCAAAATCCGGTAGCCTACATTCTAGGCTTGAGTTTAGTTTCAAAAGGTTTAGACATTTCCTGGCTCTTTCAAGGGCTAGAAGATTTTCGAAAGATTACTGTTCGAAATATCACAGTTAAACTCGTTGGAGTCATTTCAATCTTTCTCTTTGTCAAATCTGCAAATGACCTATATCTCTATGTTTTTTTGCTAACCATATTTGAACTCTTGGGGCAACTAAGTATGTGGGTGCCTGCTCGTGAGTTTATCGGCAGTTCTCATTTTAGCATAGAATATGCTAGACATCATTTAAAGCCGGTCATATTATTATTCCTTCCTCAAGTAGCTATTTCTTTGTACATTACGCTGGATCGTACCATGCTTGGAGCCTTAGCTTCTACAAAAGATGTAGGGATTTATGATCAGGCTCTAAAGTTGGTAAATATACTTTTGACCTTGGTAACTTCCTTGGGAAGCGTTATGTTGCCTCGTGTTGCGCATTTGTTAGCGACAGGAGATCATAAGGCAGTCAATAAGATGCATGAGATGTCCTTCCTCATTTATAATCTAGTGATTTTCCCAATGATGGCAGGAATTTTGATTGTGAATGATGATTTTGTTCAGTTTTTCCTTGGTCAAGATTTTCAGGATGCACGTTATGCAATCGCCATTATGATCTTCCGTATGTTCTTCATCGGTTGGACCAACATCATGGGAATTCAGATTTTAATTCCCCATAATAAAAATAAAGAATTCATGATTTCAACAACAGCTCCCGCAATAATCAGTGTAGGTTTGAATTTACTATTCCTTCCTAAACTTGGGTATATCGGAGCAGCCATTGTATCTGTTCTGACAGAGGCGTTGGTATGGGCGATACAATTATACTTTACCCGAGTATACTTAAAAGAAGTTCATGTTTTGGGGTCGATGACTAAAATTGCTCTAGCATCAGCTATCATGTATGGTATCTTGCTAGGTTTAAAAACACTTATACATTTTTCACCAACCATAAATGTTATAGTATTTGCAGGGCTTGGTGGAATTATTTATCTTTTTGCAATTCTATCTTTGAAAGTGGTAGATGTAAAAGAATTAAAACAAATAATTAAAAAATAATGGAGTTAACTATGTACGATTATCTTATCGTTGGTGCTGGTTTGTCTGGAGCAATCTTCGCACACGAAGCTACAAAACGCGGTAAAAAAGTAAAAGTGATTGACAAGCGTGATCACATCGGTGGAAATATCTACTGTGAAAATGTTGAGGGCATCAATGTCCACAAGTATGGTGCCCACATTTTCCATACTTCCAATAAAAAAGTATGGGACTATGTTAACCAATTCGCTGAGTTTAACAACTATATCAACTCGCCAGTGGCTAACTACAAGGGGAGTCTTTACAATCTTCCTTTCAATATGAATACCTTCTACGCTATGTGGGGAACTAAGACACCACAAGAAGTCAAGGCTAAGATCGCTGAGCAGACAGCTGATATGAAGGATGTTGAACCTAAAAACCTTGAGGAACAAGCCATCAAGTTAATTGGTCCAGATATCTATGAAAAGTTAATTAAGGGCTACACAGAAAAACAATGGGGACGTTCTGCAACAGACCTTCCGCCATTTATTATCAAGCGCCTCCCAGTGCGTTTGACCTTTGATAATAATTATTTTAATGACCGTTACCAAGGTATTCCAATCGGTGGCTATAACGTCATCATTGAAAACATGCTTGGCGATGTAGAAGTAGAGCTTGGTGTTGATTTCTTTGCCAATCGTGAAGAGCTAGAAGCATCAGCTGAAAAAGTTGTCTTCACAGGGATGATTGACCAGTACTTTGACTACAAACACGGGGAGTTGGAATATCGTAGCCTTCGTTTTGAACATGAAGTCTTGGATGAAGAAAATTATCAAGGGAATGCTGTAGTAAACTATACAGAACGTGAGATTCCTTATACTCGCATTATTGAGCATAAACACTTTGAGTATGGTACTCAGGAGAAAACGGTTATTACTCGCGAATACCCAGCTGATTGGAAACGTGGAGATGAACCCTATTATCCAATCAATGATGAGAGAAATAATGCTATCTTTGCTAAATATCAAGAAGAAGCGGCGCAGAATGATAAGGTTATTTTCTGTGGACGTTTAGCAGATTATAAATACTACGATATGCATGTGGTAATCGAACGTGCATTGGATGTGGTAGAGGAAGAACTAGGGAGTATCTAAGAACATCACAGATAAAGGGGAGAAAAGGTGAAATATTATCTGAAGGATTCATTTCTGCATAATGAATACGAAAAGAATGCAGGAAATAAGGCACGAAATGACGTGGAAGCTATTCTAATCTCAGAGGGTTATAAGGGGTTGGAACTCAAGGTTGAGAATTGGTATAAGATGAATTTCTTTAAAGCTCAGCAACACAAATATCGGGCAATCAAGTCTGTGTTTGATCAGTTAGGATCTGGAGATGAATTGCTGATTCAGTTCCCGATTATCCACCATACATTTTTCATCTCACAACTCATTAAGCAGGCGCAAAATAGAGGAGTCAAATTCTATCTTGTGATCCATGATATTGAAACCTTGCGCCATGTAGGAAATTCAGCAGTGAAACTTCGTCATAAAGTGAGAAATTACTTCCAAGAGAAGGCAGCTCTTACATCAGTGGATGGTATTATCGTTCATAATGATATTATGAAAAATGCCTTGACAATTCAAGGCATACCATCAGATAAAATGGTTAGCTTGGAGATTTTTGACTATCTGATTCCGAACTTTGAGGAAAAAAGTGTTCCCCATAAAGAAGAAGCGATTATCATCGCCGGAAATCTAATTCCAACAAAATCAGGCTATCTTTATAATTTGCCAGAACAGCCAGCCTATAATCTCTATGGAATGGGGTACGATGAAAGTCGTGCATTGAAAAATACCACCTACTTTGGTTCCTTTATGCCAGATGACCTCCCAAATGCTCTTCAAGGTAGTTTTGGTTTGGTGTGGGATGGTGATAGTTCAGAAACTTGCAAAGGTTCTTTCGGAAATTACCTACGTATTAACAACTCCCACAAGGCTTCTCTTTATTTGGCTTCGGGCTTTCCTCTAGTTGTTTGGAAAGAGTCTGCCCTTGCGCATTTTGTGCTAGATAAGCAATGTGGTATAGCAGTTGATTCTCTACATGACCTCCAAAAGGCACTGGACGATTTGACAGATCAAGATTACATGGAACTGTCGGCTAATGCTAGACAAGTAGGAGTAGCGCTTCGAAATGGTGATTATCTGAAATCGGCCATTTCTAAATTGAAGTAAGAATTTGAAGCTACCCATTGATCAGTTCGTTAGAAAGATTACTTCATTATGAAAGGTATTATTCTTGCAGCTGGTTCGGGAACACGTTTATACCCACTTACTCGGGCTGCGTCAAAACAGCTGATGCGGTTTATGATAAACTCATGATTTATTATCCTTTGTCAACCCTGATGTTGGCTGGAATCAAGGATATTTTGATTATCTCAACACCACAGGATTTGCCCCTTTTCAAGGACTTGCTCTTGTATGGTTCCGAATTTGGGATCAAGCTCTCCTATGCGGAACAACCAAGACTGGTGGAAATCTGACAAAGAAGCGGTAGAGGCTAACTATGCCAAGACGCAACAAGTAATTAAGTAATCAGATACTAAAAAGCAAGAGAACTCAAAGTCTCTTGCTTTTTATGTATGTCGTAATCTTTTATTTTCTTACTTCTTGTTTATAAAACTCTTTAAGGGCATCTTGCCAGGTTGGAATGACGAAACCTGTTGCCTTTGCTTTGGTCAAACTCATTGTTGAATTGAGAGGTCGTTTGGCCTTGGCAGGAAACTTGCTGGAGTATACTGGTACTACTTCGACATCACTGTCTTTAAGAATCTCGACAGCAAAGTCATACCAAGTGGTGTCTTTAGCTGCGTCATTTGATAAGTGGTAGTAGCCATACTCTTTTTGATTTTTAGTCAAATAGGTCATGAATTCGGCCAAGGTTCGTGTCTAGGTTGGGCGGCCGTGTTGGTCGTTGACTACTGTGAGTGCTTTATGGGATTTGGCTAGATTTTGCATGGTAAAGACAAAGTTTTTACCATAATTTCCAAAAACCCAAGCAGTGCGGATGATGTAATGCTGTTCAGAATTAGTGATATCCATTTCAGCCACATCCACTGCAACATAGTCCACATTTCGTTCATCTAGTAAATAACGTAGTTCAGTACCGAGTTGACCATTTGCACCTGTAATTAATATCATTGTCTTCTCCTTAACTTTTCTTCTATCTAATCATAGCAAAAAAATGATAAAAAATCTGATTTTCGGTCCTTGTTTTGCTGGTTTAAGATATAAAAATATAGTATTAGAGAATCATAATTTTATGATAGAAAACTTATTTTTCAGAATTTACCAAAGTAATTCAAAAATTCTGAAAATTATATTGACATGTTTCTGAAAAGGGACTATAATGGGGTGAAAGTTTTAAAGGAGAAAACAATGAAAAGTTCAAAACTACTTGCCCTTGCGGGTGTGACGTTATTGGCAGCTGCGACTCTTGCGGCCTGCTCTGGATCAAGTTCAAATGCTAAAGGTGAGAAAACATTCTCATACATTTACGAAACGGATCCTGATAACCTAAACTATTTGACAACTGGTAAGGCAGCTACAGCAAATATTACTAGCAACGTTATCGATGGTTTGCTTGAAAATGACCGCTACGGTAACTTTGTACCATCTATGGCTGAGGATTGGTCTGTATCTAAGGATGGATTGACTTACACGTATACACTCCGAAAGGATGCAAAATGGTATACATCTGAAGGTGAGGAGTATGCAGAAGTTAAAGCTCAAGACTTTGTAACTGGTCTTAAGTATGCTGCTGATAAGAAATCAGATGGTCTTTACCTGGTTCAGGAATCTATCAAGGGATTGGATGCCTATGTCAAAGGAGAAATTACAGATTTTTCTCAAGTAGGAATCAAAGCTCTTGATGATTATACCGTTCAATACACATTGAACAAGCCAGAAAGTTTCTGGAATTCTAAGACAACAATGGGTGTTCTGGCTCCTGTTAATGAAGAATTTTTGAACTCTAAAGGGGATGACTTTGCTAAAGGTACGGACCCAAGTAGCATTCTCTATAATGGACCATTCTTACTCAAATCAATCGTAGCCAAATCATCAGTCGAGTTCGAAAAGAATCCAAACTATTGGGACAAAGACAATGTTCATCTTGATAAAGTGAAATTATCCTTCTGGGATGGTCAAGATACTAATAAGCCAACTGAAGCTTTCAAAGACGGTAGCTTTACAATGGCTCGTCTCTTCCCAACAAGTGCTAGTTACTCAGAGACTGAAAAAACATTCAAAGACAATATCGTTTATACCCAACAAGATTCTACTACTTATTTAGTAGGCACAAATATCGATCGTCAGTCCTATAAGTACACTTCTAAGACAACAGATGAGGAAAAAGCATCAACCAAGAAGGCCCTTTTGAATAAGGACTTCCGTCAAGCTATTGCATTTGGTTTTGACAGAACAGCCTACGCTTCTCAAGTAAATGGTGCAAGCGGGGCCACTAAACTGCTTCGTAATTTGTTTGTTCCCCCTACATTTGTACAGGCAGATGGGAAAAACTTTGGGGAATTAGTTAAGGAAAAATTGGTGACCTATGGAGACGAGTGGAGCAACGTAAACTTGGATGATGCCCAAGATGGACTCTATAATCCTGACAAAGCTAAAGCAGAATTCGCTAAAGCTAAGGCGGCCCTTCAAGCGGAAGGTGTGAAATTCCCAATCCACTTGGATATGCCTGTAGACCAAACTAATACAACAAAAGTTCAACGTGTTCAATCATTTAAACAGTCAGTTGAAGAAAATCTAGGATCAGATAATGTGGTTATCGATATCCAACAGCTCCAAAAAGATGATGTTCAAAACATTACCTACTTCGCTGAAACTGCGGCTGGAGAAGACTGGGATATCTCAGATAACGTGGGTTGGTCTCCAGACTATATCGATCCATCTACTTATCTTGATATTATCAAGCCTTCTGTAGGAGAAAATACGAAAACATATCTAGGATTTGATTCTGGGACAAACAACGCTGCGGCTAAGCAAGTTGGTTTAGAAGATTACGAAAAAATGGTTGTGGAAGCTGGTGAAGAAACCACTGATGTTTCAAAACGTTATGAGAAATATGCTGCTGCCCAAGCTTGGTTGACAGACAGTGCCTTGCTCATTCCAACAACTTCTCAAACTGGTCGTCCAATGTTGTCTAAGATGGTACCATTTACACTTCCATTTGCATACTCTGGTAACAAGGGTATGAGTGAAGCCCTTTTGTACAAATATCTAGAAGTACAAGATAAGGCAGTGACAACAGAAGAATACCAAAAAGCTCAAGAAAAATGGTTGAAAGAAAAAGAAGAGTCAAATAAAAAGGCCCAAGAAGAACTCGCAAACCATGTGAAATAACTTTAAAAAAGTAAAGGATTTAGCCATCGATATGATGGTTAAGTCCTTTTTTATCTTGGTATAAGTCCCTGAATGATTAGAGATAGGATTTTTCAGAAAAGAGAAAATTTTAGTGAATTTTACCTATTTCCTATTGCTTTCTGCCTTTTTATTTGTTATATTAAAAGTACAATTAATTTTTATTTATAACAGTTAAGCAGAGCACTTTCAGAGAAAGGAGTATTTTTTAAAAAAGAAATGTAAACGCTTACTGCAAAATGAAAGGATTTAGGAGTTCATGGATAAACGATTTTTTGAAAAACGCTGTAAGTTCAGTATTCGTAAGTTTACGCTTGGAGTAGCTTCGGTGATGATTGGAGCGACTTTCTTCGCAGCTAGCCCAGTATTGGCTGATCAAGCAAGAGTTGGTTCAACAGATAATTTGCCGAGTGAACTAGCTGATTTGGATAAGAAGGCTAGTGATGAGGGGCACGATTTTGACAAGGAAGCTGCCGCTCAGAATCCTGGTTCGGCTGAGACTACTGAAGGCCCTCAAACAGAAGAAGAGTTGTTGGCTCAAGAAAAAGAAAAGTCTGAAAAGCCAAGCAATCTGCCAAAAGAATTAGAAGATAAGTTGGAGAAGGCTGAAGACAATGGGCGCGAAGTTAACAAGGATCAATTGGCCCAAGATACTGGCAAGCTCGTCCCAGAAGATGTGGCTAAGACTACCAATGGGGAATTAAACTACGGCGCGACTGTTAAGATTAAGACGCCATCAGGAGAAGGTAGCGGTATTGTCATTGCTAAAGACCTTGTCTTGACGGTTTCTCACAACTTTATCAAGGATAGCCAAGACGGCAATGTCCGTAAGGTTGTGGACAATGACCAAGGGGATGGAGAAATCTATAGCATCTCATATCCAGGATTGCCAGATGTCAAGTTTAGCAAGAAAGATATCATTCATTGGGATCGTGAAGGCTATCTGAAAGGATTCAAAAATGATTTGGCCCTTGTGAGATTGCGTACAGTTCTAGAAAATACGCCTGTTGAAGTAACTAAAAAGCCAGTTGTTAAGAAAATTGGAGATAAGCTTCATGTCTTTGGTTATCCAGAAGGAAAATTGAATCCGATTGTCAATACTACAGTTGATTTTGCGGAACCATACGGAGAAGGTGTCCAAGGGATTGGTTACCAAGGAGGAAAACCTGGTGCTAGTGGCGGTGGTATCTTTGATACAGAAGGCAAACTTGTCGGTGTTCACCAAAATGGTGTAGTTGGAAAACGTAGTGGAGGCATTCTCTTCTCACCAGCTCAACTAAAATGGATCCAAGACCACATACAGGGAATTTCAAGTGTGAAACCAGCCGACTTGGAAGAGAAAGAGAAACCGGCTGAAGAAAAACCAAAAGAGGATAAACCTGCAACTGCTAAACCTGAAACACCTAAGACAGTGACTCCTGAATGGCAAACAGTAGCGAATAAAGAGCAACAAGGAACCGTCACTATTCGTGAAGAAAAGGGTGTTCGCTACAATCAACTGTCTTCAACGGCCCAAAATGACAATGATGGCAAACCAGCCTTGTTTGAAAAACAAGGATTGACCGTTGACGCTAATGGAAATGCGACGGTTGATTTAACCTTCAAAGATGATTCTGAAAAGGGCAAATCACGCTTTGGTGTCTTCTTGAAATTTAAAGATACCAAGAACAATGTTTTTGTTGGATATGACCAAGGTGGCTGGTTCTGGGAATACAAAACTCCAGGAAATAGCACTTGGTATAAAGGCAACCGTGTAGCAGCACCAGAAACGGGTTCTGTAAACCGTCTTTCTATCACTCTTAAGTCAGATGGCCAGCTTAATGCTAGCAATAACGATGTCAATCTCTTTGACACAGTGACTTTACCGGGGGCGGTCAATGAGAATCTTAAAAATGAGAAGAAGATCCTTCTTAAAGCAGGAACTTATGGCAATGACCGTACGGTTGTCAGCGTTAAAACAGACAATCAAGAAGGCGTAAAAGCGGATGATACTCCTGCCCAGAAAGAAACAGGTCCGGCTGTTGATGATAGCAAGGTGACTTATGATACGATCCAGTCTAAGGTCCTCAAGGCAGTGATTGACCAAGCCTTTCCACGCGTGAAAGAATATACTTTGAATGGGCATACTTTGCCAGGACAAGTTCAACAACTTAAGAAAATCTTGGTAAACAATCGCGAAATTACACCTGAAGTCACTTATAAGAAGATTAATGATACTACTGCAGAGTACTTGATGAAACTTCGCGACGAGAAGAATTTCATCAATGCAGATATGACAGTACGCTTGCAAGTTGTGGACAATCAGTTGCATTTTGATGTGACCAAGATTGTCAACCACAATCAAGTTACTCCAGGTCAGAAGATTGATGATGAAAGAAAACTTCTCTCCTCTATCAATTTCTTAGGAAACTCACTTGTGTCAGTTTCAAGCGACCAAACTGGAGCTAAGTTTGACGGGGCAACCATGTCAAACAACACTCATATCAGTGGAGATGAACATATCGATGTAACCAATCCAATGAAGGATCTGGCTAAGGGTTACATGTATGGATTTGTTTCTACAGATAAGCTTGCTGCAGGTGTTTGGAGTAACTCTCAAAACAGCTACGGTGGTGGTTCGAATGACTGGACTCGTTTGACAGCATTCAAACAAACTGTTGGAAATACAAACTATGTGGGAATCCAAAGTTCTGAATGGCAATGGGAAAAAGCTTATAAGGGCATTGTTTTCCCAGAATACACCAAGGAACTTCCAAGTGCCAAGGTTGTTATCACCGAAGATGCCAATGCTGACAATAAAGTCGACTGGCAGGATGGTGCCATTGCTTATCGAAGCATTATGAACAACCCTCAAGGTTGGGAAAAAGTTAAGGATATTACAGCTTACCGTATCGCGATGAACTTTGGTTCTCAAGCACAAAACCCATTCCTTATGACCTTGGATGGTATCAAGAAGATCAATCTCCACACAGATGGTCTTGGGCAAGGTGTTCTCCTTAAAGGATATGGTAGTGAAGGTCACGACTCTGGTCACTTGAACTATGCTGATATTGGTAAACGTATTGGTGGTGTAGAAGACTTCAAGACCTTGATCGAAAAAGCGAAGAAATATGGAGCTCATCTAGGTATCCACGTTAACGCATCTGAGACCTATCCTGAGTCTAAATACTTTAACGAAAATATTCTTCGTAAGAATCCTGATGGTAGTTACAGCTACGGCTGGAACTGGCTAGACCAAGGTATCAACATTGATGCTGCTTATGACTTGGCGCATGGACGTTTGGCTCGCTGGGAAGACTTGAAGAAAAAACTTGGTGATGGTCTCGACTTTATCTATGTGGACGTTTGGGGCAATGGCCAATCAGGTGATAACGGTGCCTGGGCTACCCACGTTCTTGCTAAAGAAATCAACAAACAAGGCTGGCGCTTTGCGATTGAGTGGGGTCATGGTGGTGAATACGACTCTACCTTCCAACACTGGGCAGCTGACTTGACCTATGGTGGCTACACTAATAAAGGTATCAACAGTGCTATCACACGCTTTATCCGCAACCACCAAAAAGATTCATGGGTTGGGGACTACAGAAGTTACGGTGGTGCAGCCAACTACCCACTTCTAGGTGGCTACAGCATGAAAGACTTTGAAGGCTGGCAAGGACGAAGCGACTACAATGGCTACGTGACTAACCTCTTTGCCCATGACGTCATGACTAAGTACTTCCAACACTTCACTGTAAGTAAATGGGAAAATGGTACACCAGTTACCATGACCGATAATGGTAGCACCTATAAATGGACTCCAGAAATGAAGGTTGAGCTAGTCGATGCAGCAGGTAACAAGGTTGTTGTGACTCGTAAGTCAAATGATGTCAATAGCCCGCAATACCGCGAACGTACAGTAACGCTTAACGGACGTGTCATCCAAGATGGTTCAGCTTACTTGACTCCTTGGAACTGGGATGCAAATGGTAAGAAACTTCCTACTGATAAGGAAAAAATGTACTACTTCAATACGCAAGCTGGTGCAACAACTTGGACACTTCCAAGCGATTGGGCAAATAGCAAGGTTTACCTTTACAAGCTAACTGACCAAGGTAAGACAGAAGAGCAAGAACTAACTGTAAAAGATGGCAAGATTACCCTAGACCTTCTAGCAAATCAACCATACGTTCTCTACCGTTCAAAACAAACCAATCCTGAAATGTCATGGAGCGAAGGCATGCACATCTATGACCAAGGATTTAACAGTGGAACCTTGAAACACTGGACCATTTCTGGTGATGCTTCCAAGGCAGAAATTGTCAAATCACAAGGCGCAAATGAAATGCTTCGTATCCAAGGTAATAAGAGCAAGGTCAGTCTTACTCAGAAACTGACTGGCTTGAAACCAAATACCAAGTATGCTGTTTATGTCGGTGTTGATAATCGTAGTAATGCTAAGGCAAGTATCACAGTGAATACTGGCGAAAAAGAAGTGACTACCTATACCAATAAGTCACTCGCTCTTAACTATATCAAAGCTTATGCTCATAACAATCGTCGTGAAAATGCTACAGTTGACGATACAAGTTACTTCCAAAATATGTACGCCTTCTTTACAACAGGTTCAGATGTATCAAATGTCACTCTGACATTGAGTCGTGAAGCTGGTGATGAAGCAACTTACTTTGATGAAATTCGTACCTTTGAAAACAATTCAAGCATGTACGGAGATAATCATGATACAGGTCAAGGAACATTTAAACAAGACTTTGAAAATGTTGCTCAAGGAATCTTCCCATTTGTAGTGGGTGGTGTCGAAGGTGTCGAAGATAACCGGACTCACTTGTCTGAAAAACACGATCCATATACACAGCGTGGTTGGAACGGTAAGAAAGTTGATGATGTTATCGATGGAAATTGGTCACTCAAGACCAATGGACTGGTTAGTCGTCGTAACTTGGTTTACCAAACCATTCCACAAAACTTCCGCTTTGAAGCTGGTAAGACTTATCGTGTAACCTTTGAATACGAAGCAGGATCAGACAATACCTATGCCTTTGTAGTCGGTAAGGGAGAATTCCAATCAGGTCGTCGTGGTACTCAAGCAAGCAACTTGGAAATGCATGAATTGCCAAATACTTGGACAGATTCTAAGAAAGCCAAGAAAGTAACCTTCCTCGTGACAGGTGCAGAAACAGGCGATACTTGGGTAGGTATCTACTCAACTGGAAACGCAAGCAATACTCGTGGAGATGCTGGCGGAAATGCCAACTTCCGTGGTTACAACGACTTCATGATGGACAATCTTCACATCGAGGAAATTACCCTAACAGGTAAGATGTTGACAGAAAATGCTCTCAAGAACTACTTGCCAACGGTTGCCATGACCAACTACACGAAAGAGTCTATGGATGCTTTGAAAGAGGCGGTCTTTAACCTCAGCCAAGCAGATGATGACATTAGCGTAGAAGAAGCGCGTGCAGAGATTGCCAAGATTGAAGCCTTGAAGAATGCTTTGGTTCAGAAGAAGACAGCCTTGGTAGCAGAAGACTTTGAAAGTTTGGATGCGCCAGCTCAACCAGGTGAAGGTCTAGAGAATGCCTTTGATGGAAATGTGTCTAGTCTATGGCATACATCTTGGAATGGTGGAGATGTAGGCAAGCCTGCCACCATGGTCTTGAAAGAACCAACTGAAATCACAGGACTTCGTTATGTTCCACGTGCCTCTGATTCAAATGGAAACTTGCGAGATGTGAAACTGGTTGTCACAGATGAGTCTGGTAAAGAACATACCTTCACAGTGACAGATTGGCCAAATAACAACAAGCCAAAAGACATTGACTTTGGCAAGACAATCAAGGCTAAGAAAATTGTCCTTACTGGTACCAAGACTTACGGAGATGGTGGCGATAAATACCAATCGGCAGCGGAACTCATCTTTACCCGTCCACAAGTAGCAGAAACACCTCTTGACTTGTCAGGCTATGAAGCAGCTTTGGCTAAGGCGCAGAAATTAACAGACAAAGACAATCAAGAGGAAGTAGCTAGCGTTCAGGCGAGCATGAAATATGCGACGGATAACCACCTCTTGACGGAAAGAATGGTTGCCTACTTCGCAGATTATCTCAACCAATTAAAAGATTCTGCTACGAAACCAGACGCTCCAACAAGTAGCAAGGGTGAAGAGCAACCACCAGTTCTTGATGTACCTGAGTTCAAAGGCGGCGTCAATGCAACAGAAGCAGCTGTACATGAGGTTCCTGAGTTCAAGGGCGGCGTTAATGCGGTTGAAGCCTTGGTTCACGAATTACCAGAATACAAAGGTGGAGCCAATGCGGTCCTAGCGGCTGCAAATGAAGTCCCTGAGTTTAAGGGTGGCGTCAATGCGGTCCAAGCCTTGGTAAACGAGAAACCAGCCTACACAGGTGTATTGGCTACTGCTGGAGATCAAGCAGCTCCAACAGTTGAAAAACCTGAGTACCCGCTCACTCCAAGCCCAGTAGCTGATGCCAAAACTCTGGAAGATAAAGAAGAGCAACTTCCTGCTACAGGAGAACATGGTTCAGAAGCAGCCCTCTTCTTAGCAAGTGTGAGCATCGCTTTATCTGCTGCGGTTCTTGCGACAAAACGTAAAGAAGATTAATGAGATTTGATTTTAGCAGTTCAAAGCAACTCGAATCAAAAAGGAACAAACAGCCGGAGAGGACCTCTTGGTTCTCTCCTTTTTCAAAGGAGAAATGATACCGCTTACTCATGTATGCGGATGAAAGGAATAGGAGAAAGATGGATAGACATTTTTTTGAGAAACGCTGTCACTATAGTATAAGAAAATTTGCAATCGGTGCAGCCTCCGTTATGATTGGTGCTAGTATCTTTGGAGCCAATATGGTTCAGGCGGCAGAAACAGCAGCGCCTTCAGAGACAGAGGGAAGTATCACTCATGTTCAAGCCCTGGATAAGTTACCAGATGATTTAGCCGCTGCGCTTGAAAAGGCAGATGCAGAAGCTGCAACAGAAGCAAGTCATGAGGAGGCTCCAGCGACTGATAAGGGAACCAATCCTCCATCAAGTGAAGAGACAAAACCTGAGACAAGTCCTGTAGTTCCAAAGCCAGCAGAAACGCCTAAAGAAGAAGCTAAACCATCAGAAACAAACACCCCTGCTGCTAAACCAGCTGAAACTGCTACGCCCGCACCAAAACCAGCTGAAAAGCAAATTGAAGATAGAGAAGATGTCAACCATCTTGAAGGTGCTACTGCTCAGGCGAGCAACCATGAGACTGGTACCAACTTTACTGCGGATAAAGCTATCGATGGAGATGACAATACTCGTTGGGCTACAGACAAAGATGTACCAAAACCAACTTTTGAACTAACTCTGCCAAAGACTACCTTGATCAAACATGTAGAAATTGACTGGGATCGTCGTCTTCGTAATGGGCAAAATGACCCTAATATCAAATCTTGGAGTCTCTATTACGCAGGCCAAGAAGATGTGGGAGCTAATGGAGAAAAACAATGGAAACTCGCTCATACCAAGACTGGAGATCCTGTTTTAGATGAGAAAGTAGATCTAGCTGAAAGTATCAAAGCTAAGTACCTCAAACTTGAGGTCAATGATTACCAAGCGGGAACAATGAACTGGAGAAATGTTGGAATCCAAGAAATTCGAGCTTATTCAAACGTTCCGGACCATAGTAAGGTAACGGATATCCGCCAAGTAACCGAACTAACAGTAGCAGAAGATGGACAGTCTCTTGTCTTACCAACTTTACCAGGAAAAGTCAGCCTCATCGGAAGCAACAAGCAAGGTGTGATTGATCTTCAAAATCACATCTATAAGCCTTTGACAGACCAACGCGTCAAGGTCATGGTGCAACAAATCAAAGACAGCCATACTTTCACTAAGGAGTTTGAAGTAGTCATCAAGGGTCTACATCAGGACGAGGGTGTAGGTGTCAAACCAAAAGTAGCACCAGCTGTTCAACAATGGTATGGGAAAGAAGGTCAATCTTCTATCACTTCAGATACAGTTCTTGCGACAGGAGATTCAGGATTTGATCAGGCTGCAACCTTCTACCAGTCAGACCTTGCAAGCCGTGGATTGGAACTTGCAACAGGTGACAAACAGGCTCAAAAACGAATCGAATTTAAAAAGGTTGAAAACAAAGGTTATGGTAAGGAAGGCTACGGTATCACTATCCAAGATGATGTGATTACCATCGAAGCTGCCACAAATACAGGAGCCTTTTACGCAACTCGTACTCTTCTTCAAATGGGAGAAACAGACCTACAAAATGGCGAAATTCGTGACTTCCCAAGTTTCAGCCACCGTGGCTTTATGCTAGATACAGGTCGTAAATTTATCCCTTATGACACCCTTGTAGACATCATGCTCAACATGGCTTACTACAAGATGAACGACTTGCAGTTGCACCTTAATGATAACTATATCTTCCTTAAGGAACACTTGGCAGGTAAGAATTTAAGTCCAGAAGAACAACTCAAGTATGTCCTTGAACATGCTAAGACGGGTTTCCGTGTGGAGACAGACATTGTCGGTAAGAATGGTCAAAAATTGACATCAGATGAGCATTATACCAAGGAAGAAATGCAAAATCTGATCAAACTTGCCAAGGCCTTGCATATAAACCTAGTACCAGAAATTGACACACCAGGTCATGCACTTTCATTTGTTAAAGTTCGTCCAGACCTCATGTATCAAGGTAGTCTGAGCGATTATGCAGGCAAGCACAATGTCGAACGAGTTGCCATGCTAGACTTGGATACTAAGTATGAGGAAACTCTTAAATTTGTCAAATCCGTCTATGACAAACTCCTCGATGGTCCAGATGCACCACTTCATGGGGTATCAACGGTTCATATCGGAACGGATGAATACTATGGTAGCAGAGAAAGCTATCGTCGCTATGTCAATGACCTTATCAAATACATTAAAGGAAAAGGTTACACCCCTCGTATCTGGGGCTCACTCAGTGCGAAACGTGGGAACACTCCTGTTGATTGGAACGGAGTAGAAGTTGATATTTGGAGCATTCATTGGCAACGACCAAATGAAGCCATTGCTCAGGGTGCTAAGATTATCAACATCACGGATGTGCCTACCTATAGTGTGCCAAGTGGAAGCAATAGTCAAGCAGCTTACGGGGACTATGCTAACTACGAACGTCAGTACAATAGCTGGACACCGAATGATTTTAGAACAGGTGGAGGTCCACTTCTACCAGCTTCTCATCCAAGTATCCTTGGTGGTGGTCACGCAGTTTGGAATGATAATATCGACCTTCATGAGACCGGTTTGACCTCTTATGATATCTTTAAACGCTTCTTCAAGAGCATGCAAACCACTGCAGAACGCACCTGGGGATCTGACCGTGCAGCTGCGACCTTTGCAGAACGCACCCTACCAACGAGCCCTTATGCGCCACAGTCAAATCCTGCTAAAGAGATTGATCAAAGCGACTTGTTTACCATCAATTCTGAAACAGTCAAGAACTATGCAAGTAAGAAAGTGAAGGCAAGCGAACAGGGATTGGCTTTTGAGAAAGACAGCAGTATCGAAGGCTTGGCTGGTGATGTTGGTCCAAGTCACGTCTTGAAGTTTGATGTAACTGTCACTGGAGACGGGGAACAAACCTTCTCAACAAGTGGGGACAACCGTATCTATCTAGCTGATAAAGACGGCTATCTTGCTTATCAATTTGAACAGTTCCATATCCAATTCAAGAAAAAACTTGAAAAGAACAAACGTTATCAAATCTCTATTGTGACCAAACCACAATCTACAGAAGTCTATGTAGATGGTGAAAAGATTGAGCGTATCGCAAATCCAGCTCACCCTCGATTTGCCCACAATAGCTTGGTGCTACCGCTTGAAAGCATCGGTGGTTTCAAAGGAATCTTGCATAGCGCAGAGTTGTCAGACAAACCATTTGTAAATCCTCGTTTGATTTCAAATGATAAGATTACGGCAACCGCAAGTAGTCAGCAACTTCCAGGAAACGCGACTGAAGGCGCTGTTGAAAAGGCCTTTGATAATGATCCAAATACCTTCTGGCATACTAAGTGGACTGGTGACACTGCGCCATACACCCTTACTATGACCTTGAAAGAAGCAGAAAAAGTCAATGGCTTGACCTATCTCCCACGTCCAGGTGGTGGAAATGGTGTCGTGACACGCTACGAAGTCTACGCACAAAAAGATGGCCAAATGGTCAAGGTTTCAGAAGGAAGCTGGGACAACAACGCCCAAGAAAAAACAGTCAACTTTGCGGCGGTAGATACCAACAAGATTGAGTTGAAAGTATTGGAAGGCGTTGGTGGTTTTGCAAGTGCAGCTGAAGTTCATCTATTGAAACCTGTCAAAGAAGAGCAAGAAACGCCTGCACCAAGTCAACCAGAAAAACCAACTACACCAGAAAAACCAAAAGTAGACCAAACCGGTGATGGAACAGTTGAATTGGCAGATCAATTCACTGCAAGTAAACCAGCTAGCGAAGACAGCATTGCAGCTGCTAGCAAGAGCGCAGACTATCTCAAGAAAGAGTACAAGGTCTTCCCAACTCCACAAAAAGTGACTTATGGAGAAGGAGTCACAGCCCTTCGTAAGCAAGTCAATCTGGTCATGGGCGATCAACTCGATATCTATACTCGCAATCGCTTGAAGAGTGTCTTGCAGGACAATCAAGTATCTTATACAACTGGTAAGGCAGCAATCGCTGGCGCAACCAATATCTATCTTGGGGTGCATGGACAAGGCTCACAAGCAGAGCAAAACTTGTCCAATGTTTCAGCAGGTCTCTTTGACAAGATTGACGCCTATGTCTTGAGCATCAAGGATAACTCGATTTCCATCGTCGGAAAAGACACAGATGCGGTCTTCTATGGTTTGACAACCTTGAAACATATGCTCAAGGAAAGCCAAGTACCAGTCCTTCGCAATGTGACAGTAGAAGATTACGCAGAGCTCAAGAACCGTGGTTTTATCGAAGGTTACTATGGAAACCCATGGTCGAATGCAGATCGTGCAGAACTCATGCGTTTTGGTGGCGATTTGAAATTGAACCAATACTTCTTTGCACCAAAAGATGATCCATACCACAACAAGAAATGGCGTGAACTCTATCCGGAAGAAAAACTAGCTGAAATCCGTGAACTTGCTCGTGTCGGAAATCAAAGTAAAACACGCTATGTCTGGACCATCCATCCATTCATGAACAACCGCATCCGCTTTGGCAATGAAGCGGACTACCAAGAAGACCTGGCTACCATCAAAGCCAAATTTACCCAGTTGATGAAAGTGGGTGTCCGCGAATTTGGTATCCTAGCAGATGATGCTCCAAGTCCAGTCGGAGGCTACAATAGCTACAACCGCTTGATGCAAGATATGACCAGGTGGTTGACTGAAATGCAGGGAACTTACAGCGGTCTTCGCAAAGAAATGATCTTTGTTCCTGGACAGTATTGGGGTAATGGACGTGAGGATGAGTTGAAATCCCTCAATGAAAATCTCCCAAGTTCAACATCCATGACCTTGACGGGTGGTAAGATTTGGGGTGAAGTCTCTGAAAGCTTCCTTTCAACTCTCAAGAACAATCTATCCGCAGGTGGCAAGACCTATCGCCCAGTTTCACTTTGGATTAACTGGCCTGTAACAGATAACTCTAAACAACACTTGATTCTAGGTGGTGGTGAGAAATTCCTTCATCCAAATGTGGATCCAAGCTTGCTATCTGGTATCATGTTGAACCCAATGCAACAGTCTGAGCCATCTAAGATTGCCCTCTTTTCAGGAGCTCAATACTCATGGAAACAGTGGAAATCAGAAGAAGAAGCTAAGAAAATCAATGACATTGCCTTCAACTTTGTAGAAAATGGTCATTTTGAAGATAGCAAGGTATCAGCAGCCTTCCGTGAACTTGGTAAGCACATGATCAACCAAAACATGGATGGTCGTGTCGTTAAACTAGAAGAATCTGTAGACTTGGCTCCAAAATTGACAGACTTCATGACCAAGCTCAAAGCAGGTCAGGATGTGACTGCAGAACGTGCAGCCTTGCGAGCTGAATTTGCCAAGATTAAAGAAGCAGCCGAACTTTACAAAGCATCGGGCGACCAAAAGATGGTTGCGCAAATCCACTATTGGTTGGATAATGCAATCGATCAAATGAATGCCCTTGATGCCTTCCTTACAGGAACTGAAGCCATGGCTACAAACGATGCAGCCAAACTTTGGGATAGCTACTATAAAGGTTTGAAATTGTACGAACAGTCTCAAACTCACACCTTCCATTATGTAGACCATATGGAAAAGGCTGAATTGGGTGTTCAACATATTCGTCCATTTATCCTATCCTTGAAAGAAGTTCTAGCATCTGAAGTTCAAAAAGTCTTGCATCCAGACCAAATCATCAGTACCTTTATCACCAATCGAACAGGTGTAGAAGGTGGTTTAGCAGAAGTAACGGATGGCGATTTGGCAACTCATGCGATTATTAAATCACCAAATAGCATCAAGACAGGTGATTATATTGGTATGAAGTTTAACAAGCCAGTAGCGATTCAAACCTTGACCTTTGCTATGGGAACGCAGGCAAATCCACGTGATACCTTTAGTAAGGCAGAAGTGCAGTATCTAGATGAAAATGACAACTGGGTAACCTTGAAAGAGCCAAGCTATGTCGGAAATGAATCCCTGCTTAAGTTTGAGAATCTCAACATCAAGGCCAAAGCAGTTCGCATGATTGCGACAGCAGACCGCGAGAACACTTGGTTTGCAGTTCAGGAAATTGCAGTCAACCGTCCAGTTGAAAAAGCTCGTAGCCAACAAGCAACGACAGTTAGTCTAAGCTCAAACTTAGTTTACAAACTAAATACCTCAGCTCGTCAAATCACTGATGGCAAGGACAATACAGAAGCCATGATGGCAAACGCTGACGGTAGCAATACGACACCAGTAGATGCTTGGGCACAACTTGACCTCGGTGAAGTCAAGTCAGTCACTAAAGTACGACTTCGCCAAGGAACGGGTGATAAGCTTGCCACAGGTGTACTTGAGTACTCTACAGATGGAACTGCATGGCAAGAGTTGGATCGCCTATCAGGAGAACAAACCAAGGAAGTGACCAGAGCTATAAATGCTCGCTATATCCGAGTCCGCAATACCAAGGCACTCGACCTCTGGTGGCGTATCCAAGATTTCTCTGTTGAGACACGCTCTGGAAACAGTGAGTTAACGGACACCAACGTTGATGCCTTGAAGGAAACGCCGGTAGTGGATAGCTTGGGACATTATGAACTTCAAATTCCAGCTGGAACTAAACTTCCTGCAAATAGCTATCTAGGTATGAAACTTGACCGTATCCATCAGGTCAAGAGCATCCAGCTCCAAGGCCAAGCCAACCCAGCTCTTAGCCTTGAGTACTCTGCAAATGCTCAAGAATGGATGCCAGCTAGCCAATTGACAGACAGAACTGTCGCAACCCACTTGGTTCGTTATGTTCGTCTGGTCAATAAAACAGATCAGGAACAAGCTGTGACAGCCACTTCTCTCCTTGTGACAACCAAAGAAGTACAACCAACCAAACTAGAATCTACAACTATGGGCATTCATCCAACATACGGAAGCAATGATGTTCGTAAACTGAACAACCTAGATCAATTATTTGATGGTGTGTACAACAACTTCGTTGAGTTTTCAGACTATGCTCGTAAAGATGGTCATGTGACCTTGAAACTTGGTAGCGAACGCACCATCAAGAAGATTAGAGCTTACATCCAAGACGGAACTCAAAACTATCTTCGTGATGGTAAGATTCAAGTCAGCCAAGACGGTAAAACTTGGACTGATGTCGTGACAGTAGGAGATGGTGTGGCCAATAGCACACACGATGATTCATTGACAGATGGTTGGACACATGATTCTAAGATGCCAGGAAATCGCTATATCGAGGGTGAATTGACGACACCAGTCAAAGCCAACTATCTCCGTGTCCTCTATACAGCGGATTATGATGCCCGTTTTGTAGGCTTTACAGAATTGGTCATCAACGATGGTGAGTTTGTCAAACCAATCAATGATCCAACAGTAGAAGGAAGCAGTGGAGAAAGTCAGGGCAACCTTTATAATAATCTTGTAGACGGCAAAGTCTTGACCAGCTACAAGTCTGAAAAAGACAAGGGCGAATTGGTGTATCACTTATCTGAGCCAACCAATGCCAACCACCTTCGTCTCGTTTCCAGTCTTCCTGAAGGAGCTAAGGCACGTATTCTTGCTAGAACACTCAAGGATGGTCAAGACAGCTGGACAGACCTCGGTGCCATTACATCTAGTCTCCAAACCTTCGCTATCCGAAATGGTGGCTCTCTTCTAGATGTCAAATTAGTCTGGGAAGGTGGCAAGGCAGAATTTTATGAATTGGCAAGCTTCCATCAAGAATTAACAGAAGAACCGCTCCAATCAAGCAAGGGAGAAGAACCAGCACCCGTTCTTGAGGTTCCTGAATTCACAGGTGGTGTCAATGCAGTTGAAGCCCTAGTACATGAACTTCCAGAGTACACAGGCCCAGTAGCGACAGTAGGAGACCAAGCTGCTCCGACAGTAGAGAAACCTGAGTTCAAGGGCGGTGTCAATGCAGTTGAAGCCCTAGTACATGAACTTCCAGAGTACACAGGCCCAGTAGCGACAGTAGGAGACCACGCTGCTCCGACAGTAGAGAAACCTGAGTTCAAGGGCGGAGTCAATGCAGTTGAAGCCTTGGTAGATGAGCTTCCAGAGAACACAGGCCCAGTAGCGACAGGAGGAGACCAAGCTGCTCCGACCGTAGAGAAACCTGAGTTCAAGGGCGGAGTCAATGCAGTTGAAGCCTTGGTAGATGAGCTTCCAGAGAACACAGGCCCAGTAGCGACAGGAGGAGACCAAGCTGCTCCGACAGTAGAGAAACCTGAGTTCAAGGGCGGTGTCAATGCAGTTGAAGCCTTGGTACATGAGCTTCCAGAGTACACAGGCCCAGTAGCGACAGTAGGAGACCAAGCTGCTCCGACAGTAGAGAAACCTGAGTTTAAACTTAGCTCACTTGCTTCAGATGAAGGTAAGGCACCGGAACTAAAACAAGAAGTGACGAAGCGAGAAACAGCTGAACAAAGCTTGCCAGCAACAGGTGAGAGTCAATCTGACACAGCCCTCTTCCTAGCAGGTGTTAGCCTAGCCCTATCTGCTCTCTTTGTAGCAAAAACAAAGAAAGACTAGTATTTAGTAAAACCTCTTAACAAGATTACGAAATCCGTTTCCTACCTTTCCCAATGAGGTTTATAGTACAAAAAAAGCCTGAGAAGACATCTTCTCAGGCTTTTGTTAAGCACATAAATGCAATAGTGCTATGAAAAAATCACCCAGAGTATTTTATTTTAATAGTCTTTTTACAGAAAATAATTTTTTAAATTCAATAAATGTTCACATATACATTATTTAACTTTTTAAGACTCAAGATAACTTACAAATTTTATCCCCGTATTCTGAATCATGATTTTTCTTCCTGTCTATTTTATTACAAAAAATTCTGACAACTACTCAAAAATACTTTATCAGTAGTTTTTAAAGTGAATATTATTAAAGATTTCTGCCTTTAAATTAATTAAAAGTATATTACCTAAACTAGGTATATTTGTGTTATCAAAAACCTCTAACAATATCGCTATAATATCCCTTAGAACAAATTTTTCAGTAGAATCGTCAATATTTTTTTCATCTCTTAATACACTTAGATTTCTCCGCATACAATCAATAAAATCCATCATGAAAAAAGTATCAATATCATCCAATGAATCAAAATAACCAATTGATCTAGGTAAATTATAGACTATATAGGATTCTTTATTCAATATATATTCTATATTAAAATCAAATTTTTTAATTTCATCAAAACAATCTGTGTTGTATTTTAAAATATCTAACACATCTTGCAATACTGCATACACACTGGAAAGTTCCACTGTATTTGCTTCAATTTCATATGAAAAGAACATGAATAAGGAATGTAAAAGTTTATTGAAATTCCTTGATTCTACAATATCTTTAACTTTATTTGTATTCAGAAAAACATTTTCTCTAATGTCGTATGTGTTATAAAAGAAAATTTCAGAAAACGTTGAATCAGTCGGCACACTAATATTGTTGTAGTCTCCCCAATCTTTAGAAGACGATTTATCACTATAATTTCCAATACCAGGATGTAATGCATTCCCCTTCGATTTTAAATATTTATAAATCTTTATGCCTCCATTGAGATACCCAAAAAGAATTTCCTCACCAATTATTGTTGTAGCTGTAATATAAAATGAACGTGGTATTTTTTTAGAAACAATATCTCCCGACTTTAAAGATACTTTACTAATACAATTTTTCGTATTATCACTAGAATCATAATACTTTACATTCTCTATATATAAAGTATCTTCTCGCATTATCAAGATTATACCTTTAGTAGCATCAACCACAAAACTAGGTCTATAATGATCTTTATATTGCTCTAATTCTTTTTCCTTTTCTTTTCTATCTTTTTCACGTTCTTTTTTAAGTTCTTTTCTATCTTTTTCCTTTTCTTTTCTATCTTTTTAACGTTCTTTTTTACGTTCTTTTCTATCTTTTTCACGTTCTTTTCTATCATCACGGTATCTATTCTTTTCATTACTGACAAACACAAATACTGTGAAAGAAATAGTCAGTGCAGTTGAATAAAACGAAAAGTTTTCAACCACAACATTCAATGCTAACTTCAAAGACTCTGGAGGAATTGTAGCACCGTAATAAACGAAGTACCTAACCGCCTTAACTATAATCGGGAAAATGAATATAAAAACAATAAATAATATAAGTGACCAAGTGAAGAACTTAAAATCATCTTGTTTATTCTTCTTATTTTTCAAGATATTTTCTCCTTATTTTAAATATGTACATAGAATAAAAAATAATTTATATTTGATTTTTTTACTTAAACAGCTATTAGATTTTTGCAATGGATTTCTGCTTTAAGAGGAGATAAGAAGGCTTCTCAGGAGTCCCGTATTTTTTCGCAACTATTATAAGTAGCGTGTGAAAGGTAAATTTTCAAACTCTATCCATTAGTTTTTTGTTGTATCGCTTTTTCTTGATTTCAAATCTAGACATATAAATTTATTACCTACCTTTTTTAAAAGTTTTATTCAATTTTGGTATGACTTTTTTGCCTATATTTTACTCTGTTGTTATATTAAATAAGTTTAGATTTAAACCTCATCCCAAAAGGTAGAAAAATTTAACTTTTGGAGTGAGGTTCAAAAGAGGGTTGAATAGATTTTATGGTTGTGCTGGTTGAGGATTCTGATTTTGGTTCTGGTTTTGTTGACCAGGCGTTGTATTTGGTTGCTGGTTATTGGTATTATTGTTTGCACTATTATTCGTGCTTGGAGTAGTTGAGCTTGACTGTGAAGTTGAACTTTCTGATGTCGAGCTCGAACTTTCAGGTGTTGGGGCCTGTTGCGGAGCAGGAGCAGTCCATGCAGAACGAGCACCGTTTTTAAAGACAAACTCACCACTTCGATAGAGGCCTTCTGGCATAGTCCAGTCGCCAGGGTTGTTATCCTCAGACAGATAAGTCATCATTGAACGGTAGACCTTAGCTGCAACATAGAAGCCATCACCAACGATAGGAGTCAGGCGGTTTGAGTAACCTGTCCATACAGCCATTGAATATTTGCGAGTATAACCAACAAACATTTCGTCTGGAGCTACATAACCAGTATTTTTGATGTAGTTCTCAATTTCATCGTCTGTATAGTTTGATGTACCAGTCTTACCAGCTTGAGGTAGCCAAGGGAGATAAGCACCACGACCCGTTCCGTATGCCAAGACAGTCTTCATCATTTCTGTCATCATATAGGCTGTCGTCTCTTTCATGGCACGAGTACCAGGATCAGCGTATTCTTTTGAGCTGCCATCACTAAAGACAATCTTGTTGATATACATTGGTTTATGGTAGATACCACCGTTTGCAAAAGCAGCGTAAGCAGCAGCCATTTTCTCACTACTTGCTCCGTACTTTTTGTTTGACTCAGTCGTGTTACTTGAAATGGCGTTTGCATAGTGCATGCTTGGATAGTCGATACCGAGACCATTAAGGAAGGTTTTAGCTCTATCTAGACCGACCTTATTCAAAGTCTCAACGGCCGTGACATTTCGTGATTGTTGAAGAGCATACTGGATTGTAATGTTTCCAAAGTAGACATGATCCCAGTTGTAGAGTGGAGTATCAGTACCAGGATAGTTATAAGGAACATCATGTACAATAGAAGCAGTAGAGTCATAGACTCCATATTCTAAAGCGGGAGCATAGTCAGTGATTGGTTTCATAGAAGAACCCCAGTCACGATTGGTTTCCACAGCCTGGTTGGTACCGAATGAAACATTACTTGCTTGATGACGAGAACCTAACTGAGCAATGACTTTCCCGTTTGTCACATCCACAATCGTTGAAGCTACTTGCATTTCATCATCTGGATAGTTGACATACTCGTCGGTATTGTAGATATCCCAGAGATGTTGTTGAACTTTAGGATCAACGTTGGTGTAGACATCCATACCAGTCGTTAAGAGATTGTAGCCTGTTTCTTGTTCGACTTGATCGATTACCTCTTTAAGATAGTTGTCCATGTATGGAGGATAACTATTAGCCGATTTTAGACTTTGGAGTCCGTCTGTAATTGGAGTATTAATCGCTTTTTCATATTGCTCAGCTGAAATGTAACCTTGCCCCTTCATCTCAGAGAGGACGAGATTACGACGTTCTTGAGCAGCTTCTGGATGCGAGTATGGATCATACTGGTTTGGAGCCTGAGGCATACCAGCAAGGAGAGCCAATTGAGGAATGCTTAGATCTTTGAGGTCCTTGCCATAGTAACTTTGGGCAGCAGTCTGCATTCCGTAGTTACCGTTTGACATGTAAACCTTGTTGATGTAGTAGGTCAAGATCTCTTGCTTAGTCGCTTTTTGTTCTAGCTGAACGGCTAACCAAGCTTCCTGGGCCTTACGAGAAAGGGTTTGATCAGAAGTTGACGTAGAGAAGTAAGTTAATTTAATCAACTGCTGTGTCAAGGTTGAAGCTCCTTGCAGACCTCCACCACCACGAAGGTTTCGTAGAGTAGCACCTAGGATACGGATAGTATCGATTCCTCGGTGATTAAAGAAGCGATGGTCCTCAATCGAAACAATAGCGTTGACCAAATCGGTCGGTATTTCGTTTGCTTGGGCATTGACCCGACGTTCCGATCCAAGATCAGCGATAAGCTCGTCATTGCTATCATAGATCTTACTTGACGTTGTAGCAACTAGTTTACTTTCAGAAAGTTCTGGAGCCTTGCTAACATAGTAGAGGAAGAGACCTCCACCAAGCATTACAGCTGCGATAAATACAGTTAAGAGACTGATACTGACATACTTAGCTATTCGCAGAAAAGTTTGTTTGTTCATCTTGTTTTACCACCTAGTAAATGTTCTTTGATAATGTCGAGATAGGGAATTTGAGGAAAGGCACCCGGCTCAATCCTATATCCATTTTCTCGAATATATCCAAGTGGCATTGACTTCTGTCCCTTATCTTGATGATAGAAACGGATGAGGTCAATAGCCGGCAATAAGTAGGTTTCTTGCTGAGAAGAAAAGTGAAGGAGTACAAAGCAGATTCCTTGCTGGGCAAGGACTTGTTCCATATGCTGGATCTGATGGAGATGAAAATTCTTCATCGGTATCGCATGTTTTTGCCTGGTTTCCTTTGCTTCAAAGTCGATGTAGTATCCATCATAAACCCCTGAATAGTCAGTAGTTGAAGCTTGTCTAAAGTAGGCTTCAACGATCTTGGCTCGACTTCGTTGGGGATAGTCGACACGTACGATTTGTATGGGAGTCGGTTTCTTGTGAATAACAGCTAACCCATGCGACAAATAGTAGTCGTTCGTAGCATTGATCATCTTTTCAAAAGACATTCCCCGATTTGCGAAATTTTTAGTTTGTGACAGGGGTGCTTGTCTCTTTTGAGATGAAATTTTATGTGGATAGTTGACCATAATTCTCCTTATTGGTACAATAACATCACTCTATTATATCATAAATTTACAAAGAAAGGGTTAAAAATGACATCAGCCTTGATTTTAGGCTATTCAGCCTTCGACCTTGGTCTCTTTAATGACAAGGATATTCGCGTTGATATTATCAAAACAGCCATTCGAAGAGACCTGGAACGTCTAGCAGAGGATGGGGTGACCTGGCTTGTCTTTACAGGGACCTTGGGCTTTGAGTACTGGGCGCTTCAGGTGGCAAAAGACATGAAA
Organism: Streptococcus jiangnanensis; assembly: GCF_040888325.1. Lineage (GTDB taxonomy): Bacteria > Bacillota > Bacilli > Lactobacillales > Streptococcaceae > Streptococcus > Streptococcus jiangnanensis. The sequence goes on from NZ_JBFNFF010000001.1 coordinate 361,348, forward strand.
GCAGACTATGGATTTCAGTTGGCGACCATTTTTGATTTTGAAACCCATGGCAGTAATTGGAATGAAGCAAATCAAGCGAAATTGAGTGAGTTCAAGCAAGTTGATTTTGTCAAATACGCCTATCCACAATATGAGCACAAGGGACAACTACGCGATTATCAAAAATTTCTGCTGGAAAATACAGATACTTGTTACCTTTTTTACGACGAAGAAAAGGAAACCAAGTTACGATATTTTTACCAAATGATGAAAAATCAAGCGGACTATGTTACAAGAAGATTAACATTTGAGGACTTGAATGAAATAGTAGAAAATTTTTCTGAAAAGTAAGCCTTTGACCTTGATTTTTACTTGTCTTTTTTTATATAATAATACTAGTAACCCAGAATGGAGAGAGACATGGCAAGTATTATATTTTCAGCGAAAGATATTTTTGAACAAGAATTTGGACGTGAAGTACGTGGATACAGCAAAGCAGAGGTCGATGAATTCCTAGACGATGTGATTAAGGATTATGAAACCTACACAGCTTTGGTCAAATCCCTTCGTCAAGAGATTGCTGATTTGAAAGAAGAATTATCTCATAAACCACAGGTAGCGCCGACTCAACCAGACTCTATTGAAGTAACGGCTTCTACTTCAATGACAAACTTTGATATTTTGAAACGCTTAAATCGTCTCGAAAAAGAAGTATTTGGTAAGCAAATCTTAGACAACCAAGATTTATAATTGACTAAGGAATGAGTGCAATTTTTGGATAATCGCGTGAAGAGGTTCTCTTTTCATGAGGAAAGTCCATGCTAGCACAGGCTGTGATGCCTGTAGTGTTTGTGCTAGGCGAATCCATAAGCCTAGGGACGAGAAATCGTTACGGCAGTCGAAATGGCTAAGTCTTCGGATAGGTCAGAATAGGCTTGAAAGTGCCACAGTGACGGAGTCTTTCTGGAAACAGGGAGAGTGGAACGCGGTAAACCCCTCAAGCTAGCAACCCAAATTTTGGTCGGGGCATGGAGTGCACGGAAACGAACGTAGTACTCTGACTGCTAGCAGATTTATGCTGTTAGCGGTAGACAGATGATTATCGAAGGAAGTGGTCCTAGTCACTTCTGGAACAAAACATGGCTTATAGAAAATTGCATATAGGTTGGGGCTGAGAAATCTTTCTCAACCTCATTTTTTAAAGTGAACAAGAGAAAGGTCTTGCAAGACTAGAAATGAAAGAACAATTTAATTTAATCGCAACTGCTGCGGCGGGTCTTGAGGCTGTCGTTGGACGTGAGGTGCGAGACCTTGGTTATGACTGCCAGGTTGAAAATGGGCGTGTCCGCTTCCAAGGAGATGTGAAGACAATCATTGAGACCAATCTTTGGCTTCGTGCAGCGGATCGCATCAAGATTGTAGTCGGAAGTTTTCCAGCTAAGACTTTTGAAGAGCTTTTTCAAGGTGTTTTTGCTCTAGATTGGGAAAACTATCTCCCGCTAGGAGCACGTTTCCCGATATCAAAGGCAAAATGTGTGAAGTCTAAACTCCACAACGAGCCTAGTGTTCAGGCTATCTCTAAGAAGGCTGTTGTGAAGAAATTACAAAAACACTATGCCCGCCCAGAAGGAGTTCCCTTGATGGAAACGGGTCCCGAGTTTAAGATCGAGGTATCTATCCTGAAAGATGTGGCAACTATCATGATTGACACGACAGGTTCTAGCCTTTTTAAACGTGGTTATCGTACGGAAAAGGGTGGGGCGCCCATCAAGGAAAATATGGCAGCGGCCATTTTACAACTCTCTAACTGGTATCCAGACAAGCCCTTGATTGATCCGACCTGTGGTTCAGGAACTTTCTGTATCGAGGCGGCTATGATTGCTAGAAAGATGGCTCCAGGACTTCGCCGTTCCTTTGCTTTTGAGGAATGGAACTGGGTCAGCGATCGGTTAATCCAAGAAGTTCGCACAGAGGCGGCTAAGAAAATTGATCGTGAACTTGAGCTGGACATTATGGGCTGTGATATAGATGCTCGCATGGTGGAAATTGCCAAGGCAAATGCTCAAGCAGCAGGTGTCGCAGGTGATATCACCTTTAAGCAAATGCGGGTACAGGACTTGCGCACTGACAAGATTAATGGCGTTATCATTTCCAATCCACCATATGGGGAACGTTTGTCTGATGATGCAGGAGTTACCAAGCTCTATGCTGAGATGGGACAAGTCTTTGCACCACTGAAAACGTGGAGTAAGTTTATCCTGACGAGTGACGAAGCTTTTGAAAGCAAGTACGGAAGTCCAGCTGATAAAAAGCGAAAACTCTATAACGGGACCTTAAAAGTGGATTTGTATCAATACTTTGGTCAGCGTGTCAAACGCCAAGAGGTAAAATAGAAAGGTGAACTCATGAGTAAGAAAAGACGTGATCGTCATAAAAAAGGACATCAAGAACCACAATTCGACTTTGACGAAGCAAAAGACTTGACTGTTGGTCAAGTCATTCGTAAGAATGAAGAGGTGGAGGCTGGAGTATTGCCTGAGGACAGTATCTTAGACAAATACATCAAACAACACCGTGAAGAGATTGAAGCTGACAAGTTTGAAACTCGTCAGTTTAAAAAAGAAGAACTGGCTTCTACTCAAAACCTAGAGGAAATGATCCAAGAAGTTCGTGAATCAAGTGAATCTTCTGATCAGGTAGACGATTCAGACATGGTTGCTGAGGAATCTATTGAAGAGATAGAAAATGAAGAGACTACTCAGTTTGTTCCACCCCTTCAAGATGAAGAAAGTGCTGAAATAGAGCCTCTCGTTTTAACAGAAACAGAGCCCAAGGAAATAAATGAGGAACGAGAAGAGGAGACCTATACACCTCTATCACGTTCGGCTCAAACAGAACCTGAAACAGGCTCTAAGAAGAAAGGTGTCATCATCATTGCTTCTGTAGTAGCTGCAATCCTTGTGCTTGCTGGAACATATTATGTCTACCGCCAAGTATCTCGTTCAAACCAAGAAATCCAGTCTTCTCAAGCAGACTCTTCGGATGATCAAGGGACACAAACAGCTTTGAAAGACTTCAATGATTTCTATGATACTTTCTATACAGATGCTAATAAGACTGCTCTGAAAAACAGCCAGTTTGATAAATTGAGCCAACTGAAAACCTTGCTAGATAAGTTAGAAGGTAGCCGTGATTATACACTAGCTAAGTCAAGATATGATAGCCTAGCAACTCAAATCAAGGCCATTCAAGATGTTAATGCCCTCTTTGAAAGCCCAGCTATTACGGACGGTGTCTTGGATACCAATGCGAAAGCCAAAGCGGATGCTAAATTTACAGAAATTAAGACAGGCAACACAGAACTAGACAAACTCTTGGATAAGGCCATTAGTCTTGGTAAGAGTCAACAAACCAGTGCTTCCAGCTCAAGTTCGAGCTCTAGCACGAGTCAAGCAAGCTCAAGTTCAGCTACAGAAAGTAATGCAAGCAGTACGACCCCTTCAACAAGCACCACGGCACCAGCTAGAGACACAAATGGTGGTTTGTCTGGCGATGGGGTTAATCTTCAAAGAAGTGCTAGTCGTGTACCTTACAACCAATCAGCTGTAGACGATAGCAACAACCCTGCTTGGACGTTTGCGGATGGTGTATTGGAACAAGTTCTAGCAACATCACGTGCTCGTGGCTATATCACTGGAAATCAATACATCCTAGAACGTGTCAATATTGTAAACGGAAATGGTTATTACAACCTCTATAAACCAGATGGAACCTATCTCTTCACCCTCAACTGTAAGACGGGTTACTTTGTAGGGAATGGTTCTGGTCATGCTGATGACTTGGACTACTAAGCAACCGTTACAAAATTCTTTCCTTTCATAGGTAAAAATGATAAAATAAAACATATTAAACAAGAGGAGTGTCACATGACAAAAGCTAACTTTGGTGTCGTTGGTATGGCCGTAATGGGTCGTAACCTTGCCCTAAATATCGAATCTCGTGGTTATACAGTTGCCATTTACAACCGTAGTAAAGAAAAAACAGAGGACGTAATTGCTTGCCATCCTGAAAAGAACTTTGTACCAAGCTATGACGTGGAAAGCTTTGTAAACTCAATCGAAAAACCTCGTCGTATCATGCTCATGGTTCAAGCTGGACCTGGTACAGACGCAACTATCCAAGCCCTTCTTCCACACCTTGACAAGGGAGATATCTTGATTGATGGAGGAAACACTTTCTACAAAGATACTATCCGTCGTAATGAAGAACTAGCAAACTCAGGTATCAACTTTATCGGTACTGGAGTTTCTGGTGGTGAAAAAGGTGCCCTTGAAGGGCCTTCTATCATGCCTGGTGGACAAAAGGAAGCCTACGAATTGGTTGCGGATGTTCTCGAAGAAATCTCAGCTAAAGCACCAGAAGATGGCAAACCATGTGTGACTTACATCGGTCCTGATGGAGCTGGTCACTATGTGAAAATGGTCCACAACGGTATCGAGTATGGTGACATGCAATTGATCGCAGAAAGCTATGACCTCATGCAACACTTGCTTGGCTTTTCTGCAGAAGACATGGCTGAAATCTTTACTGAGTGGAACAAGGGTGAATTGGACAGCTACTTGATTGAAATCACAGCTGATATCTTGAGCCGTAAAGACGATGAAGGTCAAGATGGGCCAATCGTAGACTATATCCTTGATGCTGCAGGAAACAAAGGAACTGGTAAATGGACTAGCCAATCAGCACTTGACCTTGGTGTGCCATTGTCACTGATCACTGAGTCAGTATTTGCTCGCTACATCTCTACATACAAAGAAGAGCGTGTACATGCTAGCAAGGTCCTTCCAAAACCAGCTGCCTTCAAGTTTGAAGGAGACAAGGCTGAGTTGATTGAAAAGATCCGTCAAGCCCTTTACTTCTCAAAAATTATCTCTTACGCACAAGGTTTCGCACAATTACGTGTGGCTTCTAAAGAAAATAACTGGAACTTGCCGTTTGCGGACATCGCATCTATCTGGCGTGATGGCTGTATCATCCGTTCTCGTTTCTTGCAAAAGATTACAGATGCTTACAACCGTGATGCAGACCTTGCAAACCTTCTCTTGGATGAGTACTTCTTGGATGTTACTGCTAAGTACCAACAAGCAGTGCGTGATATCGTAGCTCTTGCTGTTCAAGCTGGTGTACCAGTGCCAACCTTCTCAGCAGCTATTACTTACTTTGATAGCTACCGTTCAGCTGACCTTCCTGCTAACTTGATCCAAGCGCAACGTGACTACTTTGGTGCCCACACTTACCAACGTAAAGACAAAGAAGGAATCTTCCACTACTCTTGGTATGACGAAAAATAAGTAGGTCTGCCATGGGGAAACGGATTTTATTACTTGAGAAAGAACGAAATCTCGCTCATTTTCTCAGTCTGGAACTCCAAAAAGAGCAATACCGTGTTGATCTGGTTGAGGAGGGGCAAAAAGCCCTCTCCATGGCTCTCCAGACAGATTATGACTTGATTTTACTGAATGCTCGTCTGGGGGATATGACGGCCCAGGATTTTGCAGAGAGGCTGAGTCGGACAAAACCGGCCTCAGTGATCATGGTCTTGGACCATCGCGAAGAATTGCAAGACCAGATTGAGACAATCCAGCGCTTCGCCGTTTCTTACATCTATAAGCCAGTGATTATTGATAATCTAGTAGCTCGTATTTCAGCGATTTTCCGAGGTCGGGACTTCATTGACCAACACTGTAGTCAGATGAAGGTTCCAACGTCTTACCGCAACCTACGTATGGATGTAGAACATCATACCGTTTATCGTGGCGAGGAGATGATTGCTCTGACGCGCCGTGAGTATGACCTTTTGGCCACTCTCATGGGAAGCAAGAAGGTCTTGACTCGTGAGCAGTTATTGGAAAGTGTTTGGAAGTACGAAAGTGCAACAGAAACCAATATCGTGGATGTTTATATCCGTTATCTACGTAGCAAGCTTGATGTAAAAGGTCAAAAAAGCTACATTAAAACCGTGCGTGGTGTTGGGTACACCATGCAAGAATAGAAAAGCAGTTGCAGTTGTGTAACTGCTTTTTTTGAGAAATTTCTATATATTGACATACAATAAAGTCTTTGCTACAATCAGTTATGGAGGAAAGATCTAATGAAAAGATTTAAAATAATGATGCAAGTTGGACTAGCCGTCTTTTTCTTTGCTTTGCTAGCGACAAGCACCGTCTTTGCGGATGATGCTGATTCAGAAGGCTGGCAATTTGTCCAAGAAAATGGTAGAACCTACTACAAGAAGGGGGAACTAAAAGAAACCTACTGGCGGGTGATTGATGGGAAGTACTATTATTTTGATCCTTTATCTGGAGAGATGGTGGTCGGCTGGCAATATATACCTGCTCCACACAAAGGGGTTACGATTGGTCCTTCTCCAAGACAAGAGATTGCTTTTAGACCAGATTGGTTTTACTTTGGTCAAGATGGAGTACTACAAGAATTTGTTGGCAAGCAAGTGTTAGAAGCAAAAACCGCTACAAATACCAACAAACATCATGGGGAACAATATGATAGTCCAGCAGAGAAACGAGTCTATTATTTTGAAGATCAGCGTAGCTATCACACTTTAAAAACTGGTTGGATTTCTGACGAAGGGCATTGGTATTATTTACAGGAGGATGGTGGCTTTGATGCTCGCATCAACAGATTGACTGTTGGGGAGATAGCACGTGGTTGGATCAAGGCTTATCCTCTAACCTATGATGAAGAGAAGCTAAAAGCGGCTCCGTGGTACTACTTAGATCCAACAACTGGCATCATGCAAACAGGTTGGCAACATCTTGGTAATAAATGGTACTATCTCCGTTCATCAGGAGCCATGGCAACTGGCTGGTATCAGGAAGGCTCAACTTGGTATTATTTAGATGAACCAAATGGCGATATGAAAACGGGCTGGCAATACCTTGGGAACAAGTGGTATTATCTTCGTTCATCAGGAGCCATGGCGACTGGCTGGTATCAGGAAGGTTCGACTTGGTATTATCTACAAACAAGTAATGGCGATATGAAGACAGGCTGGTTCCAGGTCAATGGCAAATGGTACTATGCTTACAGCTCAGGTGCTTTAGCAGTGAATACGACCGTAGAAGGCTATTCTGTCAACTATAATGGCGAATGGGTCCAATAATGAAAGAGGCGATTGTGAAGGAAACAATCGCTTTTTTTGTGAAAATATAATAAAATAGATAGGAGAAAATACTACTGTATGAAATGAGACGGTCTTTTCGTCTGGTTAAAGGAAAACATGACAAAAAAAGTTGGTGTCGGTCAGGCACATAGTAAGATTATTTTAATAGGAGAGCACGCTGTTGTATACGGCTATCCTGCCATTTCCTTGCCTCTTTTGGAGGTGGAGGTGACTTGTAAGGTGGTTCCTGCTGAAAGTCCATGGCGTCTTTATGAGGAGGATACCTTGTCCATGGCAGTTTATGCTTCGCTGGAGTATTTGGATATCAAAGAAGCCTGCATTCGCTGTGAGATTGACTCGGCTATCCCTGAGAAACGGGGAATGGGTTCGTCAGCGGCAATCAGCATAGCGGCTATTCGTGCGGTATTTGACTACTATCAAGCCGACCTGCCTCATGATGTACTAGAAATCTTGGTCAATCGGGCTGAGATGATTGCCCATATGAATCCGAGCGGGTTGGATGCTAAAACCTGTCTCAGTGACCAACCTATTCGCTTTATTAAAAACGTTGGATTTACAGAGCTTAAGATGGACCTATCCGCCTATTTGGTCATTGCAGATACGGGCGTGTATGGTCACACTCGTGAAGCCATCCAAGTGGTTCAAAGCAAGGGCAAGGACGCCCTACCGTTTTTACATGCCTTGGGAGAATTGACCCAGCAAGCAGAAGAGGCAATTAGACAAAAAGATGCTGAAAAACTAGGACAAATATTCAGTCAGGCACATTTACATCTAAAAGAAATTGGTGTCAGTAGCCCTGAGGCAGATTCCCTCGTTGAAACGGCTCTTAGCCATGGTGCTCTAGGTGCCAAGATGAGTGGTGGTGGGCTAGGAGGCTGTATCATAGCCTTGGTAGCCAATCTGGACCAAGCAGAAGAATTAGCAAAACGATTAGAAGAGAAAGGAGCTGTTCAGACATGGATCGAAAGCCTGTAACAGTACGTTCCTACGCAAATATTGCCATTATCAAATACTGGGGAAAGAAAAAAGAAAAAGAGATGGTTCCTGCTACTAGCAGCATCTCTCTGACTTTGGAAAACATGTACACAGAGACGACCTTATCTCCTCTACCGACGGATGCGACTGCTGATGCATTTTATATCAATGGTCAACTACAAAATGAGGCTGAGCATGCCAAAATGAGCAAAATCATTGACCGCTACCGTCCAGAAGGTGAGGGATTTGTCCGTATTGATACCCAAAACAATATGCCAACGGCAGCGGGCCTGTCCTCAAGTTCTAGCGGTTTGTCCGCCTTGGTCAAGGCTTGCAATGCTTATTTTCAGCTTGGTTTGAATCGGAGTCAGTTGGCACAGGAGGCTAAGTTTGCTTCAGGTTCATCCTCTCGCAGTTTTTATGGACCACTCGGTGCTTGGGACAAGGATAGTGGGGAAATCTACCCTGTAGAGACAGACTTGAAACTAGCTATGATTATGTTGGTGCTGGAGGACAAGAAAAAACCAATTTCTAGCCGTGATGGGATGAAACTCTGTGTGGAAACCTCGACGACCTTTGATGACTGGGTGCGCCAGTCTGAAAAGGACTATCAGGAGATGCTGGTTTATCTCAAAGAGAATGACTTTGCCAAGGTTGGGGAATTAACGGAGAAAAATGCCCTAGCCATGCACGCTACGACAAAAACTGCTAGCCCAGCCTTTTCTTATCTAACGGATGCAACTTATGAAGCGATGGACTTTGTCCGTCAACTTCGTGAGCAAGGCGAAGCCTGCTACTTTACCATGGATGCTGGTCCCAATGTCAAGGTACTCTGTCAAGAGGAAGACTTGGAGCATTTGTCAGAAATCTTCGGTCAACGTTATCGCTTGATTGTGTCAAAAACAAAGGATTTGAGTCAAGATGATTGCTGTTAAAACTTGCGGAAAACTATACTGGGCAGGTGAATATGCTATTTTAGAGCCAGGGCAATTAGCCTTGATAAAGGCCATCCCCATCTATATGAAGGCTGAGATTGCTTTTTCTGACAGCTACCGTATCTACTCAGATCTGTTTGATTTCGCAGTGGACTTGACGCCAAATCCTGACTACAGCTTGATTCAAGAAACGATTGCTCTAGTGGAAGATTTCCTCGTTTATCGTGGGCAAACCTTGCGACCTTTTTCCTTGGCAATCCGAGGGAAAATGGAACGAGAAGGCAAAAAGTTTGGTCTAGGTTCTAGTGGTAGCGTCGTTGTTTTGGTGATCAAGGCCCTGCTGGCTCTGTATGATATTACGGTTGATCCGGAACTCTTGTTCAAGCTGGCTAGCGCGGTCTTACTCAAACGAGGCGACAATGGCTCTATGGGAGACCTTGCCTGTATTGTGGCAGAGGATTTGGTTCTCTACCAGTCTTTTGATCGAAAGAAGATAGCTGCTTGGCTGAAAGAAGTAAGCTTGGCAACAGTTTTGGAGCGTGACTGGGGCTTTTCTATCTCACACGTACAACCTGCCCTAGAATGTGATTTCCTAGTGGGATGGACCAAGAAAGTGGCTGTATCGAGTCAAATGGTACAGCAAATCAAGCAAAACATCAATCAGAATTTTTTAACTTCCTCAAAAGCAACGGTGTCTGCTTTGGTAGAAGCCTTGGAGCAGGGGAATGCAGAAAAAATTATCGAGCAGGTGGAAACAGCTAGTCGACTTTTAGAAGGCTTGAGCGCAGATATTTACACACCTTCGCTGAGACAGTTGAAAGAAGCCAGTCAAGATTTGCTGGCTGTTACCAAGAGTAGTGGCGCTGGTGGTGGTGACTGTGGCATTGCCTTGAGTTTTGATGTGCAATCAACTGAAACCATAAAAAATCGCTGGGCCGATCTGGGGATTGAGCTCTTATACCAAGAAAGGATAGGACATGACGACAAATCGTAAGGACGAGCATATCCGCTATGCCCTTGAGCAGAAAAGTTCCTATAATAGCTTTGATGAGGTGGAGTTGATTCATTCTTCCCTGCCTCTTTATGACCTGGATGAGATTGATTTGTCTACAGAATTTGCAGGTCGAAAGTGGGACTTTCCTTTTTATATCAATGCCATGACGGGTGGAAGTGATAAGGGGAGAGAAATCAATCAAAAGCTGGCTCAGGTGGCGGATGTCTGTGGGATTTTGTTTGTGACGGGATCTTATAGTGCAGCCCTAAAAGATCCAACAGATGACTCTTTTTCTGTCAAATCTAGCCATCCAAATCTCCTCCTTGGAACCAATATTGGCTTGGACAAGCCTGTTGAGTTAGGACTTCAGACTGTAGAAGAGATGAATCCTCTTCTCCTGCAAGTGCATGTCAATGTCATGCAGGAATTACTCATGCCAGAGGGAGAAAGAAAGTTTCGAAGCTGGCAATCGCATCTGGCAGACTATAGCAAGCAAATACCTGTTCCTATTATTCTCAAGGAAGTGGGCTTTGGGATGGATGTGAAGACTATCGAAAGAGCCTATGAACTGGGTGTTCGAACGGTTGACCTGTCGGGTCGTGGTGGTACTAGCTTTGCCTATATCGAAAATCGTCGCAGTGGCCAGCGTGATTACCTCAATCAATGGGGTCAGTCCACCATACAAGCCCTTCTCAATGCCCAAACCTGGAAAGACAAGGTCGAACTCTTGGTTAGCGGAGGGGTTCGAAATCCGCTGGATATGATTAAGTGCTTGGTCTTTGGTGCCAAGGCTGTAGGACTGTCACGTACCGTTCTAGAGTTGATTGAAACCTACTCCGTCGAAGAGGTGATTGGCATTGTCCAAGGCTGGAAAGAAGATCTGCGTTTGATCATGTGTGCCCTTAACTGTGCTACCATAGCGGATCTGCAAAACGTAGACTATATTCTTTATGGCAAACTAAAAGAAGCAAAAGATCAGATGTAGAGAGGTCGGGACAAGAATCCCGCCCTTTTTTGTAGCATTTTGTCAACTGTAGTGAGTTGATGAAACCTAGCTTATAGGAGCGATTTCTGTCCTATCTCCTTTTTCCATCCTCAGACCGAGGTGACTTTTTTGAATTGTGATAAAATAGAAGGGAGAGGATGCATCTATGAAAAAATTTCAAATCTTTTTATTTATTGAAGCCTGTCTGTTGACGGGAGCTCTGATTTTGATGGTATCAGAGCATTTTTCGCGTTTTCTGCTGATTCTATTCCTCTTTTTGCTCTTGCTCCGCTATTATACAGGTAAAGAGGGCAACAACGTTTTCCTCCTTGTGGCGACTATTCTTTTCTTTTTCATCGTCATGCTCAATCCCTTTGTGATATTAGCTATCTTTGTGGCAGTTATCTATAGTCTCTTTCTTCTCTATCCGATGATGAATCAAGAAAGAGAGGAAACCGACTTGGTCTTTGAAGAGGTGGTAACGGTTAAAAATGAACGCAATCCTTGGTTTGGCAATCTCCATCATTTCTCTAGTCACCAGACCTGTCAATTTGATGATATCAACCTCTTTCGCCTCATGGGTAAGGACACCATTCATCTAGAAAGAGTTATCCTAACCAATCATGACAATGTCATTATCCTTAGAAAGATGATCGGAACGACTAGGATTATCGTACCTGTAGATGTGGAAATCAGCCTCAGTGTTAACTGTCTTTATGGAGATCTTACTTTCCTCCATCAACCTAAGCGAGCCCTTCGAAATGAACACTATCATCAGGAAACCAGAGACTATCTCAAGAGTAACAAGAGCGTCAAGATTTTCCTAACTACTATGGTTGGTGATGTGGAGGTGGTCAGAGGATGAAAAAGCAATCCTATCTGTTAATCGGCCTGACTTCTTTCCTCTTTATCCTCTTTTTGACTAATAGTTTACTTGATATTTTTGAATTAGGCTGGTCCTATTTGCTACAGGATATCGAGAAAACAGAGAAACTCATCTTCTTGATCTTGGTCTTTAGCCTTTCCATGACCTTCTTTTTTGTCCTCTTTTGGCGCGTGATGGAAGAAATTTCTCGCAGAAAAATGCAAGTCAATCTCAAGCGACTGCTAGCAGGAAAAGAGGTGGTTGCCTTTGCAGATCCAGACTTGGACGCCAGTTTTAAGTCCTTGTCTGGCAAGCTCAATCTCTTGACAGAAGCTGTTCAAAAGGCTGAAAATCAAAGCCTGGTCAAGGAAGAAGCAATCATCGAGAAAGAACGAAAGCGGATAGCACGTGACCTTCACGATACAGTTAGTCAGGAGTTGTTTGCGGCCCATATGATTTTATCAGGTGTCAGCCAGCAGGCTTTGAAGCTGGATAGAGAAAAGATGCAGACCCAGTTGCAAAGTGTCGCAGCTATCCTTGAAACAGCCCAGAAAGATTTGCGGGTCTTGCTCCTACATTTGCGACCTGTTGAGTTGGAAGAGAAGAGTTTGGTTGAGGGGATTCAAATCCTCTTAAAAGAGCTTGAGGACAAGAGTGATCTCAAGGTTAGTCTCAAGCAAAATGTGTCTAAATTGCCCAAGAAGATTGAAGAACATATCTTCCGTATTTTGCAGGAGTTGATCAGCAATACCCTTCGCCATGCCCAGGCCTCTTGTCTAGATGTCTACCTCTATCAGACAGATGTTGAAGTGCAGCTGAAGGTGGTGGATAATGGGATTGGTTTCCAGTTGGGGAGTTTAGACGACTTGAGTTATGGACTGCGAAATATCAAGGAGCGAGTCGAAGATATGGCAGGAACGGTTCAACTTTTGACAGCTCCAAAGCAAGGACTGGCGGTTGATATCCGTATTCCCCTGCTAGATAAGGAATCATAAAGGAGTAGAGATGAAAATTTTACTGGTAGATGACCATGAAATGGTCCGATTGGGCTTGAAAAGCTATTTTGATCTCCAAGACGATGTGGAAGTTGTGGGCGAGGCTGCCAACGGATCTCAAGGTATTGAGTTGGCCTTGGAATTGCGTCCAGATGTCATTGTCATGGATATCGTCATGCCTGAGATGAATGGGATTGACGCGACCTTAGCCATCCTGAAAGAATGGCCTGAAGCCAAGATTTTGATTATAACTTCTTACTTGGACAATGAAAAAATTATGCCGGTCTTGAATGCGGGTGCCAAAGGTTATATGCTCAAGACTTCTAGTGCAGACGAACTGCTTCATGCCGTCCGCAAGGTGGCTGCTGGCGAGCTGGCCATTGAACAAGAGGTCAGCAAGAAGGTTGAATACCACCGTAATCATATGGAGCTTCATGAGGAGCTGACTGCGCGTGAGCGAGACGTACTTCAACTCATCGCCAAGGGCTACGAAAATCAGCGGATTGCAGATGAACTCTTTATCTCTCTCAAGACGGTCAAGACCCATGTGTCCAACATCCTAGCCAAACTTGAGGTCAGTGATCGCACCCAGGCTGCGGTCTATGCCTTTCAGCACCACTTGGTCGGGCAGGAGGACTTTTAGATGAGTCTTGAAGATTTACTTGTGGAGCTAGAAGCAGCAAAAGACCCTGAGAAAGCAGGCCCAATGGAAGCCTATATGCGCCATCAATTTCCCTTTTTAGGTATTGCAGGTCCTGAAAGAAACGCCCTCTATAAAAAGTATTTTCCAAGCGCGAAAAAAACAAAGATGATCGATTGGGATTTTGTAGACACTTGCTGGGAAAAGGAACCTAGAGAATACCAATATGTGGCTGCCAACTATTTGAAAGCCATGCAGTCTTATCTAACGAAGGACGATTTGCCTAAACTTGAGCGTCTGGTCGTGACCAAGTCCTGGTGGGACAAGGTAGATATCCTAGATCGAGTAGTAGGAAGTTTAGTGGCTAACCATCCGGAACTTGAAGAAGTGATTTTAAAATGGAGCCTATCAGACAATATCTGGTTGAGGCGAGTCGCTATTGACCACCAGTTGTTAAGAAAAGAAAAAACAAATGTCCAACTGATGGAAAAGATCCTGGTCAACAATCTGGATCAGACAGAATTTTTCATCAACAAAGTTATCGGCTGGGCCCTAAGAGACTACTCTAAAACCAATCCCGAATGGGTAGCACTTTATATTGAGAAAAATAAGAAACGAATGGCTGAACTTAGTATCAAGGAAGCGAGCAAGTACCTCTAGCACTATTGAAAAGCGCATTCATTACTTGAAAAAAGTCGCTATCATATGGTATAATGGACTGTATTAAAAATTTTAAGGAGAAATGACAGAATGTCTGTATCATTTGAAAACAAAGAAACAAACCGTGGTGTCTTGACTTTCACAATCTCTCAAGACCAAATCAAACCAGAATTGGACCGTGTATTTAACTCAGTAAAGAAAACTCTTAACGTTCCTGGTTTCCGTAAAGGTCACCTTCCACGCCCTATCTTCGACCAAAAATTTGGTGAAGAAGCTCTTTATCAAGATGCAATGAACGCACTTTTGCCAAACGCTTATGAAGCTGCAGTAAAAGAAGCTGGTCTTGAAGTTGTTGCGCAACCAAAAATTGACGTGACTTCAATGGAAAAAGGTCAAGACTGGGTTATCACAGCTGAAGTCGTGACAAAACCTGAAGTAAAATTGGGTGACTACAAAAACCTTGAAGTATCAGTGGATGTAGAAAAAGAAGTGACAGACGCTGACGTTGAAGAACGTATCGAACGCGAACGCAACAACTTGGCTGAATTGGTTATCAAAGAAGGCGCTGCTGAAAATGGCGACACTGTTGTTATTGACTTCGTTGGTTCTATCGACGGTGTTGAATTTGACGGTGGAAAAGGTGAAAACTTCTCACTTGGACTTGGATCAGGTCAATTTATCCCTGGTTTTGAAGACCAATTGGTTGGACACTCAGCTGGTGAAACTGTTGATGTTATCGTAACATTCCCAGAAGACTACCAAGCTGAAGACCTTGCAGGTAAAGAAGCTAAATTCGTAACAACTATCCACGAAGTAAAAGCTAAAGAAGTTCCAGCTCTTGACGATGAACTTGCAAAAGATATCGACGAAGAAGTGGAAACTCTTGACGAATTGAAAGAAAAATACCGCAAAGAATTGACTGCTGCGAAAGAAGAAGCATACAAAGATGCCGTTGAAGGCGCAGCAATCGATAAAGCTGTAGAAAACGCTGAAATCGTAGAACTTCCAGAAGAAATGATCCATGAAGAAGTTCACCGCTCAGTAAATGAATTCCTCGGAAACTTGCAACGTCAAGGGATCAACCCTGACATGTACTTCCAAATCACAGGAACTACTCAAGAAGACCTTCACAAACAATACGAAGCAGAAGCTGAGTCACGTACGAAGACTAACCTTGTTATCGAAGCAGTTGCCAAAGCTGAAGGATTTGACGCTTCAGAAGAAGAAATCCAAAAAGAAATCGAGCAATTGGCAGCAGACTACAATATGGAAGTTGCACAAGTACAAAACTTGCTTTCAGCTGACATGTTGAAACACGATATCACTATCAAAAAAGCTGTTGAATTAATCACAAGCACTGCAACAGTAAAATAATCTTAAAAGAGAAAAAGCCCACCTGACTAGGTGGGCTTTCTGTTGCACTATTTGCCAAAAATCTCTTTGAGGTCTGCATCTGTAATCCCGATCATGGCTGGGATGCTAGACCAGTTTTCCTCGGTGAGGGTGTAGGATTGTTCAGAGTCACTTGATGTGGCAGTTTCAGAGAAGGCTTGTTTACTTTCTTCAATATTAGTTTCAATTAAATCACTGAAACGCTCAATCAGATAGGTCTTGCGGGCAGTCCCGATATGCTTGACTGCATAGTCAAAGGCCTGTAATTCACCAAGAAGGATGAGCTTGCTCTTGGCCCGTGTAATGGCTGTGTAGATGAGATTTCGCTCCAGCATGCGCTTGCTAGCACTGGTGATGGGCAGGATGACAACAGGAAACTCGCTTCCCTGAGACTTATGAATACTCATGGCATAGGCTAGTCGAATTTTGTACCATTCATTACGTGGGTAGACGACTTCATTGCCATCAAAATCAATGACAATCTCGTCTTGTTTGGACTCGGTATATTTTCCAGGAATCAGGTCTGTGATGTAGCCTAGATCTCCGTTAAAGACATTGACTTCAGCGTCGTTGACTAGGTGGATAACCTTGTCTCCTGTTCGATAGTGACACTGAGTTGCTTCAAAGCTAACTTGCCCCTTTTGCTGAGGATTGAGCAGGTCTTGCATGAGTTGGTTGATGGCGTCAATACCAGCAGTTCCTCGATACATAGGCGCTAGCACCTGAATATCACGAGCCGGAATGCCACTTCTGAGGGCAGCGCCGAGGATTTTCTCAATGGTAGCTGGGATATGGCCACTAGCGATTTCAAAGTAGGAACGGTCTGCCTTTTTCTGGGTAAAGTCGGCTGGCAAGATGCCTTGTCGAATCTGACTCGCCAAGGTAACGATAGTTGATTCTTCGCTCTGACGGTAAATTCGTTCCAAGCGAGTCTGAGGAATCAGGGGTATCTGGAGCAGGTCAGCCAGGACTTGTCCGGGACTAACAGAAGGTAACTGGTCGCTATCACCTACGATGAGAATTTTACTGTTAGAAGAGATGTTGGAGAAAAGTTGGTTGGCTAGCCAAGTGTCCACCATGGAAAACTCATCTACAATGATAAAATCGGCATCCAGATAATCTTCCAGATGACTGGTATCATCGTCTCCTGTCATCCCCAAATGACGGTGTATGGTCGCGCTAGGCAAACCTGTTAATTCATTCATGCGCCGAGCCGCTCGACCAGTTGGAGCTGCTAGAAGGATCGGCAGATTGCTTTTTTTCCTGAGATCAAGTCCTTCTAAAAGGGCATAAACAGCGATAATCCCATTGATAACAGTCGTCTTACCAGTACCAGGTCCACCTGTTAGGATAAAGACCTTGTTCTGGATAGCGTCGCAGATAGCCTGTTTTTGGATGCTATCGTACTGAATCCCCAGTTCTTGCTCGACAGTAGCGATATGCTTGTGAATGGTTTCTAGATCTTGGCTCTTCTGTTTTCCTTTTTCAAGGATACTAACCAAGTGACTGCGAATGCCTTCCTCAGCGAAAAAGAGGCTGTTATCAAAGATTTTAGTATCAATCTGCTGAACCTTATCTTCTTCGATCAGATGAGATAATTCCTGAGCGACTTGGCTGGGATCGAGTTCCACGGGACGGGAAGATTCGAGAAGAGTCAGGGTTTGTTCCAGCAAATCTCGGGCTTCCATATAGGTATCGCCCGTATCCATACATCCCTGAAAAAGACTATGAACAAGACCAGCACGGAAGCGTTCAGGAGCTTGACTTTCGATGCCTAGTTCTGCAGCCAATTGGTCAGCAATGGTAAAGCCCAAACCCTTGATATCTTCGACCAGTTGGTAGGGGTAGTTTTCGACAATATCCAGCGTTTCTTCCTTGTAAAAGTCTTGAATCTGAAAAGCTAGTTTATTGGGAATGCCGTAGTTAGCTAGTTTAGCTAAGACCATCTCCGTTCCGTAGTTAAGACGAAGAGTGGAAACAAAAGCCTCACGGTTTTTGGCAGAGAGTCCTGAGATACCTTCTAGCTTTTCAGGATGTTCCAGAATTTCGTCAATGGTATTGTCACCATAGCTATCAACGATTTTTTGGGCCGTTTTGAGACCAATTCCCTTGAAATGGCTACTAGAAAAGTACTTGACTAGACCCTTACTAGTGGGTTTTGCCCGCTCATAACGACTGATCTGTAGCTGTTCCCCATACTTGGAGTGCTGAACGATTTGTCCCCAAAAAGTGTAGTCTTCACCCTCAATCACGTCCGCCATAGTTCCTGTAACAATGATTTCAAAATCGTCAAAGTCCTCCGCATTGGTATCTTCGATATCTAGGAGGAGAATGCGATAAAAATTACTGGGATTTTCAAAAATAATCCGTTCAATGGTGCCTGAAAAATAAACTTCCATAGGTTTCCTTTACATGAGTTCGTGAGAATTGGTCTCTTAGCAACTTTGAAAAAACTAGATGACTAAAAGGTTTATTCTCACAATAGAAAAAGAGACTGAGACTTAGCATTCTCGGCCTCTTCCTTATCTTAAAAAGTTCCGATACGGTTAAGTGGCCAGAAACGGAATTTTGCTTCACCTTTTATATCGCTGGCCTTGAAGGTACCAACGTGGCGGCTGTCGCTAGAGACTAGACGATCGTCACCAAGGAGAAGGTACTCACCTTGAGGGACAGTAAAGCTGAAGCTGGTGTTGGAATTGACATCAACCGTAAAGGCTTGTGCTTTTTGAGCAAGTTCTCTAAAGTAAACTCCCTTATTGCCTTCAAATCCTTTGCCAGTATAGGTGTTCTGCAACTTTTCTGTTTTGAACAAGTTGAGGTACTCAGCTAGGTAAGGTTCATTCGTTTCTTCACCGTTGATAAAGAGTTTGTCATTTTCGTAGCGGATGGTATCACCAGGCATGCCGATAACCCTTTTGACAATGTCTTTATTTCCGTCTTCCTCATGCGCAACCACGATGTCGAAGCGGTCAATTGGGAGATGTTTAACAACGAAGAGAACTTCTCCGTCGGCTAGGGTAGGGTCCATAGAGTGTCCTTCTACACGGACATTGCTCCAAAGAAAGATACGGCTAAGACCGACCAGTGCGATAATGAGGAAGAAAACTCCCCATTCTTTTAGAAATGTTTTAAACGAATTCATAATTTACCTTTCTAGAAGTGTTTTGGCTTTTTCAGTGTTTTTAAAATGCAGTTTGGCACAGAAACGAAGTCCTTTCATGCCATAGGCTTGAAGGATTTTGCTAGCAACCTTATCAGATGCAGTTCCAGCGCCGCTTGGCAGTTGATAGCCTAGTTCTCGTCCAAGATTTTCCAAGTTTTCGAGGAAGAGGTCACGAGCGATGATGGAGCTAACTGCAACAGCCAGGTATTTTCCCTCGGCTTTTTCTTCTAAGCTAATTTTGTTTGGAAAACGGTTAGCTTCTTGCGCCAAGTACTTGTTATAGTTTTTAGGACTTGTAAAAGCGTCAATCACGATTTTTTCTGGCTGGACTCCTTTTTGAAGGAGAAGAAAGATAGCCTGATTGTGAAGGGCAACCTTTACAGAAACAGCATTGTAACGCTCACCGATAACTTCATTATACTTGCTAGGTGAAAGGAGGAGCGCTTGGTGCTGGATTTTTTCCTTGAGGATTGGGGCAATCTGACGAATCTTTTGGTCTGTCAGAGTCTTAGAATCCCCCACACCCAGTTTTCGCAAGAAGTCATGCTGGTCAGGTGTTACGAAGGAAGCCACGACAGCCAACCCACCAAAGTAGGAACCATTTCCCACCTCATCGGTCCCAATCATAGGAAAATCTTGACCACTGTTTTCTTGTTGAACTTGATAACCAAAGAAACTAGCGTATTGCTCAGCAGCTTCGCCCTGCAGGAGGACTTTTCCAGAAGTATAGATGGAAACCGTTGCCTGAGGAAAGCGCAAAAAATAGCGGATATAGGGATTTTTACTAGGACTGAGAGCCTTCTGATACTGACTTAAAAAGCTCTGAATTTCCTGTTCACTTGGTGTGAGTGTGATACTTGCCATAGTCTCTATTGTACCACAAAAGTAGGAGAATTGGTAAAAACTGACAAAGTTAGCGAAATTTGGTATAATATCGTGAGGTGAATTTTATGGCAAATCTAAATCGATATAAGTTTACATTCGGGAAAAAGACATTAACCTTGACAACCGAGCATGACAACCTCTTTATGGAGGAAATTGCCAAGGTTGCGACTGAAAAATACCAAGCAATTAAAGAACAAATGCCTGGGGCGGATGATGAGACCATTGCGCTTCTTTTGGCGGTCAACTGTCTGTCTACACAGCTCAATCGTGAAATTGAATTTGATGACAAGGAGCAAGAGTTGTTAGAACTCCGCCACAAGTTAATTGCTGTCAAACAAGAACAGAGCAAGATTGAGGATTCCCTATGATTTCAATCCTACTCTTATTGGTTCTGGCTTGGGGCTTTTACATCGGCTACCGTAGAGGTTTGGTCCTGCAAGTTTATTATTTCCTCGTGGCAGTGATTTCAGCCTTTGTTGCGGGACAGTTTTATAAATCACTGGGTGACCACTTTCACTTGCTTGTCCCTTATGCCAATCCTCAGGAAGGACAGGGCACCTTTTTCTTCCCTTCAGACCAGCTGTTTCACCTAGACAAGGTCTTTTATGCGGGCCTAGCCTACCTTTTAGTTTTTGGGATTTGCTACACTATCGGACGTTTTATCGGTTTGTTCCTGCACTTGATTCCAACTAAAAAGCTTGATGTCAAATGGTTGCGTATCGGATCAGGCCTTTTGTCTCTATTGGTAACCTTATTTGTCTTGCAAATGGCTTTGACCATCCTTGCAACAGTGCCTCTGGCAGTCATTCAAAATTCACTCGAAAAAAGTATAGTAGCCAAACATATCATCCAAAGTGTCCCTTTTACGACAAACCTTATCAAACAACTTTGGGTGACAAATTTAATCGGATAAAAAGGGCGGGATTTTTCCTAGCCCTTTGTTTACAGATTGGACGACTAGGTCAAAACCTCTAGTTGCTATAATCTTGTAAACCAGCATACAAGGAAAAAATATGAATACAAAAATACTAGAAACCTTAGAATTTAATAAAATCAAGGCCTTGTTTGAACCTCATCTCCTGACTGAGCAAGGATTAGAGGAGCTAAAAGGCTTGGCTCCAACTGCCAAGGTGGATAAGATCAATCAAGCCTTTACAGAGATGGAGGAAATGCAAGCTCTATTTGTGGAGCAACCTCACTTTACCATCCTAGCGACGCGTGAGATATCAGCGGTTTGTAAGCGTCTGGAGATGGGAGCGGACCTCAATATTGAGGAGTTCCTGCTCCTCAAACGGGTCTTGCTTGCTAGCAGAGAGTTGCAAAGTTTTTATGCCAATCTTGAAAATGTACGCTTGGAACAGTTGGCGAGATGGTTTGAAAAACTGCATGAGTTTCCACACTTGCAAGGAAGTCTCCAAGCTCTAAATGATGCAGGATTTATCGAAAATTTCGCCAGTGAAGAGCTAGCACGCATCCGTCGGAAAATCCATGATAGCGAGAGTCAAGTTCGAGATGTCTTGCAAGACTTGCTCAAGCAAAAAGCGCAGATGTTGACGGAAGGAATAATCGCTAGCAGAAATGGCCGTCAAGTTTTACCAGTAAAGAACACCTATCGCAATAAGATTGCAGGTGTTGTCCATGACATCTCTGCCAGTGGAAACACGGTCTACATCGAGCCACGTGAGGTGGTCAAGCTGAGCGAAGAAATCGCTAGTCTGCGAGCTGACGAACGCTATGAGATGATTCGCATCCTGCAGGAACTCTCAGAACGCGTTCGTCCTCATGCTGCAGAGATTGCTAATGACGCTTGGATTATCGGCCATCTAGACTTGATTCGTGCCAAGGTGCGTTTTATTCAAGAAATGCAAGCGGTTGTTCCTCAACTTTCAGAGAACCAAGAGATTCAACTCCTTCATGTTCGCCATCCTTTGGTCAAAAATGCTGTCGCAAATGATGTACACTTTGGTAAGGAATTAACAGCCATTGTCATTACAGGTCCCAATACGGGTGGGAAGACCATCATGCTCAAAACCCTTGGCTTGACTCAACTCATGGCCCAATCTGGTTTGCCCATTTTAGCTGATAAAGGAAGCCGTATTGCTATTTTCGAGGAAATCTTCGCGGATATTGGGGATGAGCAGTCTATTGAACAAAGTTTGTCTACCTTCTCCAGCCACATGACCAATATCGTAGATATTCTTGGCAAGGTCAACCAACATTCACTCTTACTCTTGGATGAGTTGGGGGCTGGTACAGATCCTCAAGAGGGAGCCGCCCTTGCTATGGCTATTCTGGAGGATCTTCGTCTACGTCAGGTCAAGACCATGGCGACGACCCACTATCCAGAACTCAAGGCTTATGGCATTGAGACAGCCTTTGTGCAAAATGCCAGCATGGAGTTTGACACAGCTAGTCTGCGTCCGACCTATCGCTTTATGCAGGGAGTTCCTGGTCGAAGCAATGCCTTTGAAATCGCCAAACGTCTGGGCTTGTCAGATGTCATCGTAGGAGATGCCAGCCAGCAGGTCAATCAAGATAATGATGTCAACCGTATCATTGAGCAATTGGAAGAGCAAACGCTTGAAAGTCGCAAACGCTTGGACAATATTCGTGAGGTGGAGCAAGAAAACCTCAAGATGAACCGAGCACTCAAAAAACTCTATAACGAGCTCAATCGTGAAAAGGAAACTGAGCTCAACAAGGCGCGTGAACAAGCTGCCGAGATTGTGGAACTCGCTCTAAGTGAAAGTGACCAGATTCTCAAAAATCTCCATAGCAAGTCTCAACTCAAACCCCACGAAATCATTGAAGCCAAGGCTAAACTGAAAAAACTAGCTCCTGAAAAAGTCGACTTGTCTAAAAACAAGGTCCTTCAAAAGGCCAAGAAAAAGCGAGCTCCAAAGGTTGGGGATGATATCATTGTTCTCAGTTATGGTCAGCGTGGTACCCTGACCAATCAACTTAAGGATGGTCGCTGGGAAGCCCAAGTTGGCTTGATCAAGATGACCTTGGAAGAGAAAGAATTTGACCTTGTTCAGGCTCAGCAAGAAGCTCCAGTCAAGAAAAAACAAGTCAATGTCGTCAAACGTACATCTGGACGTGGTCCACAAGCCAGACTGGATCTCCGAGGCAAACGGTACGAAGAGGCTATGAATGAGCTGGATGCCTTTATCGACCAAGCCCTGCTTAATAATATGGCTCAGGTTGATATTATCCATGGTATCGGAACGGGAGTCATCCGTGAGGGCGTCACCAAATACCTACAAAGAAACAAGCATGTTAAGAGTTTCGGCTATGCTACACAGAATGCTGGGGGCAGTGGTGCCACCATTGTAACCTTTAAAGGATAGAGAGAAGAAGGATTCACTCTTTCTGAAAAAAGAAGTGAAAAGTCAAAAATTTTCATAGAATATATTGACAAAGACTAACTTTTCTTGTAGAATAATAAAAAATAAAATACCAACACCGAATGAAGTTTAATAGAAGTGGAGAAAGGTTTGTTTTCCATGACTGTAAATGGACGGAACTCTGGAGAGACCGTAAAGGCACCGAAGGGGCAAGGCAGGTAACTGCTCAAACTCTCAGGTAAAAGGACAGAGCTAGGATAGACCGCTTTTTGGCATTTATCTAAGCATTCCAGAGTACATGTATCTTGCATGTACTCTTTCTTTTGGGGTTGAAAGATAGGAGAAGGACATGTTAGAATTGCTTAAAGCGCTTGATGCTTTTGCTTGGGGGCCTCCCCTCTTGATCTTATTGGTCGGAACGGGTATCTATTTGACCATCCGACTGGGCCTTTTGCAGGTTACTCGTCTCCCTAAGGCCTTTCAGTTGATCTTTACCAAGGACAAGGGGCACGGCGATGTGTCGAGCTTTGCTGCTCTCTGTACGGCTCTAGCAGCCACAGTTGGTACGGGAAATATCATCGGGGTAGCGACAGCCATTAAGGTTGGAGGACCAGGGGCCCTCTTTTGGATGTGGATGGCGGCCTTCTTTGGGATGGCGACCAAATATGCCGAAGGATTGCTGGCCATCAAATACCGTACTAAGGATGCAAATGGAGCTGTAGCTGGAGGACCCATGCATTACATCCTTTTGGGGATGGGAGAAAAGTGGCGTCCACTTGCTATCTTCTTTGCCCTAGCGGGTGTATTGGTAGCCCTTCTAGGGATTGGTACCTTTACCCAAGTCAATTCAATTACAGAATCTATCCAAAATACAGCTCAAATTAATCCAGCTATCACAGCTCTCGTTTTATCTGTTTTTGTAGGGATTGCCGTCTTTGGTGGCCTCAAATCCATATCAAAAGTTTCGACAGCAGTGGTTCCTTTTATGGCTATTGTCTATATTTTAGGAACTCTTACAGTTATTCTCTTTAATATCGAGAAAATCCCAGCCACACTTGTACTGATCTTTACTTCAGCCTTTAGCCCAGTAGCCGCGGTAGGTGGTTTTGCAGGTGCCAGTATTCGGATGGCTATCCAGAATGGTGTGGCGCGAGGAGTCTTTTCTAACGAATCTGGTCTTGGTTCAGCTCCCATTGCAGCGGCTGCAGCTAAGACTAATGAGCCTGTCGAGCAAGGCTTGATTTCCATGACAGGAACCTTTATTGATACTTTGATTATCTGTACTCTGACAGGTCTGACAATCTTGGTAACTGGGGTTTGGAGTGGTGATTTGAATGGAGTTGCCTTGACCCAGTCAGCCTTTTCAACAGTTTTTTCACACTTTGGACCTGCTCTTTTGACCATCTTCCTTGTGCTCTTTGCCTTTACGACGATCCTCGGATGGAACTACTACGGAGAGCGCTGTTTTGAGTTTCTCTTTGGTGTTCGTTTTATCTGGCTTTACCGTGTAGTCTTTGTAGTCATGGTCTTGTTGGGAGGATTTATCGAGTTGGATATGGTTTGGATTATCGCAGATATCGTCAACGCCTTGATGGCTCTGCCAAACTTGATTGCCCTCTTGGTCTTGTCGCCAGTCGTCATTGCTGAGACTAAAAAGTATTTTAAATACTAACCCAATCACACTTTTAGTGTGATTTTTTCATTTCATAGACATTTCCTATCAAGGCGATTGAAAATATATATTATCCAAGTGGAAAATTCTATGATAGACTAAATGACAATAAAATGAAAAGAGGTTTCTTATGACAACATTTACCATCCACACAGTAGAATCAGCACCAGCAGAAGTAAAAGAAGTTCTTGAAACAGTACAAAAAGATAACAATGGCTATATTCCCAACCTAATCGGTCTCTTGGCTAACGCTCCTACCGCGCTTGAAGCCTACCGAACTGTCGGAGCCATCAACCGTCGCAATAGCTTAACACCAGTAGAGCGTGAAGTAGTGCAAATCACGGCAGCCGTAACCAATGGTTGCGCTTTCTGCGTGGCTGGACATACTGCCTTTTCAATCAAACAAATCCAGATGAATGATGATCTTCTCCAAGCCCTTCGCAACCGCACTCCGATTGAAACAGATCCAAAACTAGATACTCTAGCTAAGTTTACCTTGGCGGTCATCAATACCAAAGGGCGTGTAGGAGATGAAGCCTTGGCTGAATTTTTGCAAGCTGGTTACACGCAACAAAATGCCTTGGATGTGGTTCTCGGTGTTAGTCTTGCTAGCCTTTGTAACTATGCAAACAACCTAGCCAATACGCCAATTAATCCAGAATTGCAACCTTATGCCTAGTTCAAATCAGAAAGAAAAAATGAAGACTGAGCAATCCAGTCTTCATTTTTCTATGCTATTTTAAGCGCTTTTATGCTATACTAATAATAACATGATTATTGGAGGCTCGGATGAAAAAGCTCCCCTTAGTATTCTCTGGCTGTTTATTAGGTTTAGCAGGTGCAGGAAATCTGATTGCAGATACTTTGCCTGTTCTGTCGCATTTATTGAGTCTGACTGGTCTAGTGTTGTGGATTTTCTTTCTTGTTGTTCATCTTTTTAATTGGGAAGAAACCAAGCAAGAATTGACCAGACCCCCTCTTTTATCTGGGATGGCCACCTTTCCCATGGCTGGGATGATTTTATCGACCTATGTCTTTCGCGTATTCCCTGCTCTTCCTATAGTAGCACAAGGAATCTGGTGGTTTTCCTTTCTCTTGGATTTGGCGTTGATTGCTACTTTCACCATCAAATTTACCTGTCCGGGTCGGAGGGTCAATGCGACTCCAAGCTGGACGGTGCTCTATGTGGGGATAGCAGTAGCGGCCTTGACCTATCCTCTGGTAGGCATTATTGAGATTGCCTATGCGACCTTGAGTTTTGGTTTTGTCTTGACCTTCTATCTCTATCCGCTTATTTATAGCGATTTAAAGAAAGATCCACTCCCAGTGGCCTTGCTTGGACAGGAAGGAATCTACTGTGCTCCCTTTTCTCTACTCTTGGCTTCTCTAGTTCGAGTTGGAGGAGCAAGCCTACCGACTTGGCTCTTGATTGTCATGATTTTGGCATCTCAATCCTTCTTTTTCTTTGTTTTAACCCGCCTACCCAATATTTTAAAACAAGGATTTCAACCAGCCTTCTCAGCCCTAACCTTCCCAACCATTATCACAGCTACTTCGCTCAAGATGGCTCAGGGAATTTTGAAACTTCCATTTCTGGATTATCTGGTCTTGGCTGAAACCGTTATTTGCCTCACTATTTTATTCTTTGTCTTGGGTGCTTATCTGATTTGGTTACGAAAAAAGGTCTAGCTAGAAATAGCTAGGCCTTATTTTTATGGTTTGATAACTTCAGCGCCACCCATGTATGGACGAAGTGCTTCTGGAATAGTTACAGAACCATCTGCATTTTGATAGTTCTCAAGAATAGCAGCAACCGTACGTCCAACTGCAAGTCCAGAACCGTTCAAGGTGTGAAGGAGTTTAACCTTGCCATCGGCTTCATCACGGTAACGGATTTGGGCACGACGGGCTTGGAAATCTTCTGTATTTGAACAGCTTGAGATTTCACGATAGGTATTTTGGGCTGGAATCCAAACTTCCAAGTCATAAGTCTTAGCAGCTGAGAAGCCCATGTCTCCAGTAGAGAGCGCAACGACACGGTATGGAAGGTTGAGCTTTTGAAGAATATTTTCAGCGTTGGCTGTCATTTTTTCCAATTCTTCATAAGATTCTTCTGGTTTGGCAAATTTGACCATTTCAACCTTGTGGAATTGGTGCAAACGAATCAAGCCACGTGTATCACGACCAGCTGAACCAGCCTCAGAACGGAAAGATGGACTCATAGCGGTAAAGTAGATTGGTAGGTCTTTACCGTCAAGGATTTCATCACGGTAGTAGTTTGTAAGAGGAACTTCAGCTGTAGGGATGAGGACATAACTAGTGTCTTTCAATTCAAAAGTATCATCCTTAAATTTTGGATAATTTCCGGTACCAAACATAGAATCATGGTTAACCATGTAAGGTGTGATAACTTCCGTATAGCCCTCTTTACCATGCTCATCCAACATAAAGTTGTAGATAGCACGTTCCAAAC
The DNA here is from genome assembly GCF_040888325.1 of Streptococcus jiangnanensis. Taxonomy (GTDB): domain Bacteria; phylum Bacillota; class Bacilli; order Lactobacillales; family Streptococcaceae; genus Streptococcus; species Streptococcus jiangnanensis. The sequence goes on from NZ_JBFNFF010000001.1 coordinate 388,509, forward strand.
GAGCCCCAAGACCTTTATAGAAGAGGAAGCGAGCGCCCGTTACCTTACCACCGCGTTCCCAGTCAAGGATACCAAGGTCTTCACCAAGATCCCAGTGAGCTTTTGGTTCAAAGTCAAACTCGCGTGGGCTACCCCAACGGCGAACTTCCACATTGTCATCTTCATCCACTCCGATAGGAACACTGTCAGCAGGGATATTTGGAAGAGTAGTGGTGAATTCTGTCAATTTAGCATCGATGTCTGCCAATTCAGCATCCAAGGCTTTGACTTCAGCAGATAGGGTTTGCATTGCAGCAATCTTGTCATCGACATTTTCCTTGTTGCGCTTGGCTTGGGCAATCTCAGCAGAAACAGTGTTACGTTCTGCTTTGAGAGTTTCAACCTTGACCAAGATGTCACGACGTTTAGCATCGATTTTTTTCATCTCATTCAAGATAGCAGCATCTACACCACGTGTAGCTAATTTTTCAGCGACAGCATCAAAATCTGTGCGAATACGTTTAATATCTAACATAGGAACTCCTTTATGAAAAAAGCACACCTGACAAAGTGTTGGAGTGGCAGGGCCACGGTTCCATCCAACTTCACAGGTGTGCACTTGATTCTGTATTTAATTGTGAATAACGGTAGAATTTCACCTATCCCTCCTATCTGCTCGCAGCACCCGCAGACTTTCTGAAAGAAGGAGATAACCTACTTATCCGTTGCTATGATTATACTAAAGTTTCTACTTTTTTGCAAATAGATTTTTAAGTTTTTTTCCAATGGTCTGGAGTAGAGTCGGAAGTTTCACAACCTTTTCGTTTCCTAATTTTTCCCGAGCGATTTTTAGGATAGCTCCAGAGTCTTTTGAAGCAAAGAGGAATTTTCCTTGATCGGTGAAGACTTCAAAGTGGCGGCTGATCTTGCGACCACTTACGTTGGCTCCGATTTGCTGAATGCTGGACCAGGGGATTTGAATATATTGTTCGACATTGACATCAGGATAAAACTCTAAGGCTTGATCCCCAACTAAAAATTTTCCAACTTTTCCAGAGATAGAGAGGTAAGATGTCCCAGTAGTTTGGAGGTCAATGACTTGATTGAGTGATTGGGCCATGATTAGTCTTCCTTACTTTCATCGAAAAAGGCATGGTAGAGAGCCTTGATAGCGGCCTTTTCTTGCTCTTTATTGACAACAAACATGATGGAAACCTCACTTGAACCTTGGGACATCATCTGGATGTTGATTTTATTCTCAGACAAAGCCCGTGTTGCAGTAGCAGTTACCCCGATATGGCTCTTCATCTTTTCTCCGACAATCATAATGATTGAGAGGTCATGTTCGATTTCAGCATGGTCCACTTCAGCTTTTTGAACAAGTTGACGTAGAATTTCTTCTTCTTTGATAGGAGTTAATTCACGGGATCGGAGGATGATTGAAAGATCGTCGATACCTGTAGGCATGTGTTCCCAACCGATATTGAGGTCCTCAAGGATTTGCAGAACCTTGCGACCAAATCCGACTTCGCGGTTCATGAGGTATTTAGACATGTTTATGCTGACGAATCCTGAGTCACCTGCAATCCCTACTACTGGGAATTTATCACTACTGTGTTCTAAAACAATGCGTGTTCCTGGGTGGTCAGGGTTGTTGGTATTCTTGATGACAAGAGGAATTTTTCCTCGGTAGGCAGGAAGAAGGGCTTCGTCATGAAGAACTGAAAATCCAGCGTAAGCCAACTCACGCATTTCACGGTAGGTTAATTCAGGAATGGAGTGTGGTTGGTGGATAATACCAGGATGGGCAGCAAAGATACCATCTACGTCTGTAAAGTTCTCATAGAGATCAGCCTTAACACCTGCTGCAATGATAGAACCTGTGATATCTGAACCTCCACGTGAAAAAGTACAGATTTGATTTTCTTTAGTCACACCAAAGAAACCAGGGATGACAAGGACTTCGTTGCTATCAGCCAAGCCTTCAATCTTGTCATAACTAGATGGGATGATGCGTGCGTTTCCTGGTTCACTTGTGACAACAATTCCAGCTTCTCTTGGGTGAACATAGCGTGCATCGATACCGTTTTGGTTAAAGTAGGCTGCAATCAATTTGGCATTGTTATTTTCTCCAGCCGCTAGGAAGGTATCATAGAGAAATTCATTGTCCTCTATAGGAAGAGTTGCCAAGGCACGAATACTTTTAGAGATTTTTTCTAAAACAGCAGGTTTTAACCCTAGTTCACTAACCATAGCGGCATAACGGTCAATGATCCAGCTTTGGCTAGCACTGATGTCATTTCCAGCCACATAGTCGCGATAGTATTTAATCAAGGCATCAGTCACCTTGGTATCTTCAGCATTGCGTTTCCCGGGTGCAGAAACGACTACAAAACGGCGCTCTTTATCACTTTTAACGATATTTAAAACTTTTTCTAACTGACCAGCAGAGGCAAGCGAGCTTCCACCAAATTTTACAACCTTCATAAGGACTCCTCAAGTAAGTATTTTATACGATTATAGCAGAAAGAGGGGCATTTTTCAATGAAGAAAATAACTTCCTATTATAATAGAAGAAAACACTAACTTATTCTGAAAAGCGATAACCGTTTAAAAGTAAGGGTGTCAAATTTTACTCAGACTCATAAATGATGGGTTAATAATCAGCTGAGACACTTTCCTTTAGTTTTTCCTTGCCTCTTTATCCAAAAAAAGGTATACTTTGATGATAAAACAATTTTGTTGCCTTATAAAAGAAAAGGAGAAGCTATGAATCATATCTTATATCAGATCGTAGATGATCTTGCTATCATTACTTTGAATCGTCCCGAAGTGGCAAATGGTTTCCATATCCCAATGTGTGAGGAAATTTTAGAAGCTTTGACTCTAGCGGAGCAGGATCAAGCTGTGCAGTTCATCTTGATTAATGCGAATGGGAAGGTCTTTTCAGTTGGAGGAGACTTGGTTGAGATGAAACGCGCAGTGGACGAAGATGATATCCCATCTTTGAATAAGATTGCAGAATTAGTCAATACAATTTCTTTTAAAATCAAGCAAATTCCTAAACCTATTTTGATGGAGGTAGATGGAGCGGTCGCTGGTGCCGCAGCAAATATGGCGGTAGCAGTTGATTTTTGTTTGGCGACTGACAAGGCAAAATTTATCCAAGCCTTTGTCGGAGTGGGCTTGGCGCCAGACGCTGGTGGGATTCATCTCTTGAGTCGTAGCATCGGGGTAACACGAGCTGCACAACTTGCCATGACAGGTGAAGCCTTAACTGCTGAAAAAGCGCTAGAATGGGGCGTGGTATACCGTGTTTGTGAAGTTGACAAATTAGAAAAAACAAGAGAACAAGTTCTGAAAAAATTAAGAAGAGGTTCAGCAAACTCATACGCAGCGATTAAAAAGTTAGTTTGGGAAAGTCAATTTAAGGATTGGCAGAATTATGCTGAATTAGAATTGAAACTACAAGAATCGTTATCTCTAACTGAAGATTTTAAAGAAGGAGTTCGAGCGCATTCTGAAAGAAGAAGACCAAAATTTATAGGAATGTAAAAAAATACTTGCACAATTTTTTGAAGTTTGATATACTTCTTTTATCAAATGCTTTGATTGTGAAAGTTTTTTAGAGGGAGGGAAACGATTTGGACTACCAACAAGTAAATGATTATCTAACATCTATTTTTAATAATGTCCTTGTGATCGAGGAGGTTAGCTTACGAGGTAGTCGATTCAAAGACATCTCCATCAAAGAAATGCACACGATCGATGTGATTGGGAAGTTCCCGGAGGCAACACCAAGCAAGGTTTCAAAAGAACTGATGGTAACTCTTGGGACAGTGACGACGAGTTTGAATAACCTGGAGAGAAAAGGTTATATTGAGCGTATTCGTTCTGACCAAGACCGTCGAGTGGTCTATCTGCATTTGACAAAGAAAGGTCGTTTGGTTCACCGCCTGCATAAACGGTTCCACAAGGCTATGGTCGAAAAAATCATCGATGGCATGAGCCCTGAGGAAAAAGAAGTTATGGGGAGAGGATTAATCAATCTTTATCAATTTTTGGAGGATTTGAAATAATGGCTTTTGCAAAGATAAGCCAGGTTGCTCATTATGTTCCAGAGCAAGTGGTCACTAATCATGACTTAGCCCAAATCATGGACACAAGCGATGAGTGGATTTCAAGTCGGACAGGAATTAAACAGAGACATATCTCAAAAACAGAGTCTACAAGTGATTTGGCGACACAAGTAGCTAAGAGCTTGTTGGCTAAAGGGAGCTTAACAGCGGATCAGATTGATTTTATCATTGTAGCGACGATTACCCCAGACTCGATGATGCCTTCCACAGCAGCTCGAGTTCAGGCAAATATCGGAGCGCATAGAGCTTTCGCCTTTGATCTGACAGCAGCTTGCAGTGGCTTTGTATTTGCTCTCTCAACTGCAGAAAAGTTTTTAAGTGCTGGACAGTTCAAAAAAGGGATTGTTATCGGGGCTGAAACCTTATCCAAGGCAGTTGATTGGTCAGATCGTTCGACAGCTGTTCTCTTTGGGGATGGTGCTGGTGGGGTTCTCTTGGAAGCGAGCGAAACACGTCACTTCCTTGTGGAAAGTCTCTATACGGATGGCTCTCGGAGCGAGTGTTTGACCTATGGTCAAACGGCTTTGGCTTCTCCTTTCTCGGATCAAGAAGCAGTTCCTGCTTTTTTGAAAATGGATGGACGAGCAGTTTTTGATTTTGCAAATCGTGATGTTGCTAGATCGATCAAAGAAACCATTGAAAATGGTCCAATCGCAGCATCGAAATTGGATTATCTCTTGCTTCATCAGGCAAATATCCGCATTTTGGATAAGATGGCTAAGAAGATCGGTGTTGACCGAGACAAACTTCCAGCCAATATGATGGAGTATGGGAATACCAGTGCAGCAAGTATCCCGATTTTGCTCTCAGAGTGTGTGGAGAATGGCATGATTCGTTTAGATGGTAGCCAGACGATTCTCCTATCAGGCTTCGGTGGAGGTTTGACATGGGGCACACTCATTCTTACAATCTAGGTAATCATGTGGTAAACACATAGTTATAAATTTTTTATATTTTAAAGGAGTCCTATCATGGCAGTATTTGAAAAAGTACAAGAAATTATCGTTGAAGAACTTGGGAAAGACGCATCAGAAGTAACACTTGAATCTACTTTTGATGATTTGGATGCAGATTCATTGGACTTGTTCCAAGTAATCTCTGAAATCGAAGATGCTTTCGATATCCAAATCGAAGCAGAAGATAATTTGAAAACAGTTGGTGACTTGGTTGCCTACGTTGAAGAGCAAACAAAATAATTAACATATTACTAGAAGGAGTTGGGGAAACCCACTCCCTCTTGTTTAGGTAATAGTTTGAAACTCAAATGATAAACTCATCGAACTATTACGTAAGCAAGGAATGATGGAGGCACTATGAAAACACGTATTACAGAATTATTGAACATTGATTATCCTATTTTTCAAGGAGGAATGGCCTGGGTTGCAGACGGCGACTTGGCTGGTGCAGTATCAAAAGCTGGTGGTCTAGGGATCATCGGTGGTGGGAATGCACCTAAAGAGGTCGTAAAGGCTAATATCGATAAAATCAAATCATTTACGGACAAACCTTTTGGTGTCAACATCATGCTCTTGTCACCTTTTGTAGAAGACATCGTTGATCTCGTGATTGAAGAAGGGGTCAAGGTGGTTACAACTGGTGCAGGAAATCCAAGTAAATACATGACTCGTTTCCATGATGCAGGAATTACAGTTATTCCTGTTGTTCCAAGTGTTGCTTTAGCAAAACGCATGGAAAAAATTGGTGCAGATGCAGTTATTGCAGAGGGAATGGAAGCCGGTGGACATATTGGTAAATTAACAACCATGACCTTGGTTCGCCAAGTTGCTGCAGCTGTTTCAATTCCGGTTATCGCAGCTGGAGGAATTGCCGACGGTGAAGGTGTCGCTGCAGGCTTTATGCTTGGTGCAGATGCTGTTCAAGTTGGTACGCGTTTCGTAGTAGCTAAGGAATCTAACGCTCATCCAAAATACAAGGAAAAAATCTTAAAAGCGCGTGATATCGATACGACTATTTCAGCTCAACATTTTGGACATGCTGTTCGCGCCATTAAAAATCAGTTGACTCGTGACTTTGAACAGGCTGAAAAGGATGCCTTTAAACAAGAAGATCCAGATTTAGAAATCTTTGAACAAATGGGAGCTGGTGCTCTTGCTAAAGCCGTTGTTCATGGAGATGTAGAAGGTGGATCCGTCATGGCAGGTCAGATCGCTGGTTTGGTTTCTAAAGAGGAAACTGTCGAAGAAATCCTAAAAGATCTATACTATGGTGCAGCCAAAAAAATTCAAGAAGAAGCCTCTCGTTGGGCAGGAGTTGTAAGAAATGACTAAAACAGCCTTTCTATTTGCAGGTCAAGGTGCTCAGTATCTAGGAATGGGGCGAGATCTCTATGATCGCTACCCTATCGTCAAGGAAACAATTGACCAAGCCAGTCAGATTTTGGGTTATGACCTACGTGACTTGATTGATAAGGAAGAAACCAAGCTAAACCAGACTCGTTATACGCAGCCAGCTATTTTAGCGACTTCGGTTGCTATTTACCGACTATTGAAAGAAAAGGGTTATCAGCCGGATATGGTAGCAGGATTGTCTCTTGGGGAATATTCTGCTCTTGTAGCAAGTGGTGCCTTGGACTTCGAAGAGGCAGTTGCCTTGGTTGCTAAGCGTGGTGCTTATATGGAAGAGGCTGCACCTGCAGGCTCTGGAAAGATGGTTGCCGTCCTTAATACTCCAGTTGAAGTGATTGAGGAAGCTTGTGAAACAGCCTCTAAAGTTGGAGTAGTGACTCCAGCTAACTACAACACCCCAAGCCAAATCGTTATCGGTGGTGAGGTGGCTGCGGTTGACCGCGCAGTTGAACTCTTGCAGGAAGCAGGAGCAAAACGATTGATTCCTTTAAATGTATCTGGTCCTTTCCATACAGCTCTTCTTGAGCCAGCCAGTCAGCAACTAGCTGGAGCTCTTGAAGGAGTGAGTTTCTCTGACTTTACTTGTCCACTAGTTGGCAATACGGAAGCTGCTGTTATGGAAAAAGATCGAATCCAAGAGCTTTTGACGCGTCAGGTCAAAGAACCTGTTCGTTTTTATGAAAGTATTGCTGTGATGCAGGATGCTGGGGTAACCAACTTTATTGAAATTGGTCCGGGTAAGGTCCTATCAGGCTTTGTCAAAAAAATCGATAAAACAGCTCAGCTAGCTAACGTTGAAGACCAAGCAAGCTTGGATGCTTTGTTAGGAAACTAATGATCCCTTCTCCCACAAAATACAACAGGAAACAGGAGAAATAGAATGCAACTTACAAACAAAAATGTCTTTGTAACAGGTTCAAGTCGTGGTATCGGACTTGCCATTGCTCACAAATTTGCTCAACTAGGCGCTAATGTAGTTTTGAATAGTCGTGGAGCAATCTCAGAAGAATTGCTGGCTGAGTTTTCAAACTACGGTGTCAAAGTAGTACCGATCTCAGGTGATGTTTCAGACTTTGCAGATGCCAAGCGTATGGTAGATCAAGCGATTGCAGAATTCGGTTCTGTCGATGTCTTGGTCAACAATGCTGGGATTACTCAGGATACCCTCATGCTTAAGATGACCGAGGAAGACTTTGAAAAAGTGATTAAGATCAACTTGACAGGTGCTTTCAACATGACGCAAGCAGTCTTGAAACAGATGATCAAGGCACGTGAAGGTGCGATTATCAATATGTCGAGTGTGGTCGGTTTGATGGGAAATATCGGACAAGCCAACTATGCGGCTTCTAAAGCGGGTTTGATTGGGTTTACCAAGTCAGTAGCACGTGAAGTTGCCAATCGTAATGTGCGCGTAAATGCTCTTGCACCAGGAATGATCGAGTCAGATATGACAGCTGTTTTGTCTGATAAGGTCAAGGAAGCGACATTGGCACAAATCCCAATGAAACAGTTCGGTCAAGCAGAACATATCGCAGATGCTACAGTGTTCCTGGCTGGACAGGATTATTTGACTGGACAAGTTCTCGCTGTTGATGGCGGACTTAGCATGTAAAAAATAAGGAAAGATATAGGTAAGACAGATGAAACTAAATCGAGTTGTAGTAACAGGTTACGGATTGACCTCTCCTATCGGAAATACTCCAGAAGAATTTTGGAACAGTTTGCAAACTGGAAAAATTGGAATTGGAGAAATCACTAAATTTGACCACAGCGAATTTGCTGTGCACAATGCAGCAGAGGTCCAAGATTTCCCATTTGATAAATACTTTGTCAAAAAAGATACCAATCGTTTTGATAACTATTCTTTGTATGCCTTGTATGCGGCTCAAGAAGCGGTGACAAATGCAAATCTTGATGTAGAAGCAATTGATAAAGATCGCTTTGGTGTCATCGTGGCTTCTGGTATTGGGGGAATTAAAGAAATCGAAGATCAGGTTATCCGTCTTCATGAAAAAGGTCCAAAACGCGTTAAACCAATGACACTTCCAAAAGCTTTGCCAAACATGGCTTCAGGAAATGTTGCCATGCGTTTCGGAGCAAACGGTATCTGTAAATCAATCAATACAGCCTGTGCCTCATCAAACGATGCCATTGGGGATGCCTTCCGCTCTATCAAGTTTGGTTTCCAAGATGTCATGTTAGTTGGTGGTTCAGAATCATCTATCACTCCTTTTGCTATCGCTGGTTTCCAAGCATTGACTGCCCTATCAACTACAGAGGATCCAACTCGTGCTTCTATCCCATTTGACAAAGATCGTAATGGTTTTGTGATGGGAGAAGGTTCAGGGATGTTGGTTCTTGAAAGTCTTGAACATGCTGAAAAACGTGGCGCAACTATCTTGGCTGAAGTAGTTGGCTACGGTAATACCTGTGATGCTTACCATATGACTTCACCTCATCCAGAGGGTCAAGGTGCGATTAAGGCTATGAAGTTGGCTTTGGAAGAAGCAGAAATTTCTCCAGCGCAAGTGGCTTACGTCAATGCCCACGGAACTTCAACTCCTGCAAATGAAAAAGGAGAAAGTGGTGCGATCGTAGCTGTTCTTGGTAAAGAAGTACCTGTATCTTCAACCAAGTCCTTTACAGGACACTTACTTGGTGCTGCAGGAGCGGTAGAAGCAATTGCTACCATCGAAGCTATGCGTCATAACTATGTACCAATGACAGCTGGAACAAGTGAGTTATCAGACTATATCGAAGCCAATGTCGTTTATGGACAAGGCTTGGAGCAAGAAATCCCTTATGCTATTTCAAACACTTTTGGTTTTGGTGGACACAATGCGGTTCTTGCTTTCAAACGTTGGGAGAATAAATAATTATGAATTTAAATGAGATCAAGGACTTGATGGCTCAATTTGACCAATCAAGTTTGAGAGAATTTTCTTATAAAAACGGAACGGACGAATTGCAGTTCAGTAAGAATGAAGCAAGAATGGCTTCTGAAGCACCAACTCAAGTTGTTCCAGCGCCAGCTGCAGTAGCTGCAAGTCCAGTAGTTTCTGCCCCTTCAACTCCAGTAGATAGTCCAGTAGAAGAAGCACCAGCACCAGCTAAAACGACGGTTGCTCCAGAGGGTGATGTTGTTGAAAGTCCACTTGTAGGGGTGGCTTACCTGGCCGCTGGACCAGATAAACCTGCCTTTGTCACAGTCGGAGACAGTGTTAAAAAAGGTCAGACTTTGGTGATTATCGAAGCCATGAAGGTTATGAATGAAATTCCTGCACCTAAGGATGGTGTGGTGACAGAAATTCTCGTTTCAAATGAAGAAATGGTTGAGTTCGGTAAAGGATTGGTACGTATCAAATGATCGATATTCAAGGAATCAAAGAAGCTCTACCCCATCGCTACCCCATGCTCCTAGTGGATCGTGTCTTGGAAGTGAGCGAGGATACCATTGTTGCCATTAAAAATGTGACCATCAACGAACCTTTCTTCAATGGGCATTTTCCTCAATATCCAGTTATGCCAGGTGTTCTTATCATGGAAGCCTTGGCACAGACTGCTGGTGTCTTGGAATTGTCCAAGCCTGAAAATAAAGGGAAACTGGTCTTCTATGCTGGCATGGACAAGGTTAAGTTTAAGAAGCAAGTTGTACCAGGTGATCAATTAGTCATGACGGCTACTTTTGTCAAACGTCGTGGTACGATTGCTGTGGTTGAAGCAAAGGCTGAAGTGGATGGCAAGCTTGCGGCGAGTGGTACTCTTACCTTTGCAATTGGAAACTAAGGAGGTTCTCCATGTTTCGTAAAATTTTGATTGCCAACCGTGGTGAGATTGCGGTTCGCATTATTCGAGCTGCGCGTGAATTGGGCATTGCGACCGTAGCAGTTTATTCAACTGCTGATAAGGAAGCTCTTCACACACTCCTAGCGGATGAAGCTATCTGTATAGGACCTGGTAAGGCGACAGAGTCTTATCTCAATATAAACGCTATTTTATCTGCTGCAGTCTTGACTGAAGCAGAAGCCATCCACCCAGGTTTTGGTTTTCTTAGCGAAAACTCCAAGTTTGCCACGATGTGTGATGAAGTGGGGATTAAGTTCATCGGTCCTTCTGGGACTGTAATGGATACCATGGGAGATAAGATCAATGCGCGTGAGCAAATGATCAAGGCTGGAGTTCCAGTTATCCCAGGATCTGATGGTGAAGTTCACACGGCTGAAGAGGCACTTGCGGTTGCAGAAAAAATTGGCTACCCAGTCATGCTTAAGGCATCTGCAGGTGGTGGTGGAAAAGGGATTCGTAAGGTTGAAAAGGCAGAAGACTTGGTCGCAGCCTTTGAGACAGCATCCAGTGAAGCCAAGGCCAACTTTGGAAATGGCGCAATGTATCTTGAGCGTGTGATTTATCCTGCTCGTCATATCGAAGTTCAGATTCTTGCAGATCAAGAGGGTCATGTTGTCCATCTTGGTGAACGGGATTGTTCACTCCAACGGAATAACCAAAAGGTCTTAGAAGAAAGCCCATCTATTGCGATTGGTAAAACCCTTCGTCATGAAATTGGTGCTGCAGCCGTTCGTGCAGCAGAGTCTGTAGGCTATGAAAATGCAGGGACGATTGAATTTCTGCTCGATGAAGCCAGTGGTAATTTCTACTTCATGGAAATGAATACTCGTGTGCAAGTTGAACACCCAGTCACAGAGTTTGTTTCAGGTGTTGATATCGTGAAGGAACAGATTCGCATTGCTGCCGGGCAACCTTTACCTTTCAAACAAGAAGATATTGTCCTACGAGGTCATGCTATCGAGTGCCGGATCAATGCAGAAAATCCAGCATTTAACTTTGCCCCAAGCCCAGGTAAAATTACCAATCTCTATCTACCAAGTGGTGGAGTTGGCTTGCGCGTGGACTCAGCGGTTTATCCAGGTTATACCATTCCTCCTTACTATGATAGTATGATTGCCAAAATCATTGTTCATGGGGAGAATCGTTTTGATGCCTTAATGAAGATGCAACGGGCACTTTATGAACTTGATATTGAAGGAGTGCAAACCAATGCAGACTTCCAGTTGGATCTGATTTCAGACCGCCGAGTTATCGCTGGTGATTACGATACTTCCTTCTTGATGGAAACTTTCTTGCCAAAATACCAAGAAAAAGAATAGACTTTCAAACAGTATGAGAACTAAAAGGGGGAGTTATGGCTCTATTTAGTAAAAAGGATAAGTATATTCGGATCAATCCTAACCGTTCCGTAAGGCAGAAACCACAAGCCAAGCCTGAGGTTCCGGATGAACTCTTCTCCCAGTGTCCTGGTTGTAAACACACCATTTACCAAAAGGATCTTGGGAGCGAACGAATTTGTCCCCATTGTAGCTATACTTTCCGTATTTCAGCTCAGGAACGCTTGGATTTGACGATTGATTCTGGTAGCTTTGTGGAGATGTTTACGGGTATTGAAACTCAAGATCCATTAAACTTTCCTGGCTACCAGAAAAAACTGGCTAGTATGCGTGAAAAGACAGGTTTGGATGAAGCAGTACTGACTGGTACAGCTAGCATCAAGGGACAAAATGTTGCCCTTGGGATCATGGATTCAAACTTTATCATGGCTTCTATGGGAACCGTTGTGGGTGAAAAAATCACGCGCTTGTTTGAGTATGCAACGGTAGAAAACTTGCCAGTCGTACTTTTCACAGCTTCTGGTGGAGCCCGTATGCAAGAAGGAATCATGAGCTTGATGCAGATGGCTAAGATTTCTGCGGCAGTTCAACGTCATTCCAAGGCCGGACTTTTTTACCTAACTATTTTAACCGATCCGACAACCGGTGGGGTGACCGCTTCTTTTGCTATGGAAGGTGATATCATCCTAGCGGAGCCACAGAGTTTGGTTGGTTTTGCTGGGCGTCGTGTTATCGAAAATACAGTTCGAGAGACCTTGCCGGATGACTTCCAAAAGGCAGAATTTTTGCTGGAACATGGATTTGTTGATGCAATTGTCAAACGGAGAGAACTACCAGAAACAATTGCTAAATTAGTGAGATTGCATGGAGGAAGTCGCGGATGAATATTGCAAAAATAGTCAGAGAGGCACGCGAGCAGAGTCGTTTGACCGCACTTGATTTTGCCAATGGAATTTTTGACGAGTTTATCGAATTACATGGAGATCGCTCTTTTCGTGATGATGGTGCGGTCATTGGTGGGATTGGCTGGTTAGGTGAACAGGCAGTAACTGTCCTTGGTATCCAAAAGGGAAAAAGTCTTCATGATAACATCAAACGAAATTTCGGGCAACCTCATCCAGAAGGCTATCGTAAGGCTCTTCGCTTGATGAAACAGGCAGAAAAATTTGGTCGTCCAGTTGTGACCTTTATCAATACGGCGGGTGCTTACCCAGGTGTTGGAGCCGAGGAACGTGGACAAGGTGAAGCAATCGCCCGAAACCTGATGGAAATGAGTGACCTCAAGGTTCCAATCATCGCGATTATTATCGGTGAAGGAGGATCTGGTGGTGCTCTAGCTCTAGCCGTAGCTAACCGTGTCTGGATGTTAGAAAACTCAATCTACGCAGTACTTAGCCCGGAAGGATTTGCCTCTATCCTTTGGAAGGATGGAAGTCGTGCTATGGAAGCAGCGGAGTTGATGAAAATCACTTCACACGAACTTCTAGAAATGGGAATCGTAGACAAGGTAATCTCAGAAGCAGGTCTCTCCAGTAAGGAACTGCTAGGTTGCGTTAAAAATGAATTGCGTGCAGAACTAGATAGGTTGCAAGAACTACCACTCGACCAACTTATCGAAGAACGTTACCAACGCTTTAGAAAATACTAAGAAAATTTAAAAGCTAGAACAAATTGTTCTAGCTATTTTGATAATAGAGCATGGATAAACATCAATACTCTAGATAAATAAGAAAATAATCAATAGTCTATCCTCTATATAGCCCTAATAGAGACTTTACCATTAGGAGAGAAAGAATGAAAAAGACAATACATTTAGGAATCTGTATGATTTTAATGTTCCTGTATATTTATTTAACGCCATTAGGGGCTATAACTCTAGCTAGGACCTTTGGTTTAGGAATGGACAGCTATATAATCTTCCTAGTTGGAGAAGTGTTACTTATTTTCTTTTTATTCGTTTTGTGGTTGAAAAAGAAAAAGATGCTCTTTATCTTCGAGAAAAAGGGTTGGCGCTGGTCTTATCTCGCTTTCTTAGTGGCTTGCTTTCTTATCTATTCTTTTCTAAATGGATTTAGAATGCAGAATATTCGATTGATTGACAATAGCTTTATTTTCCAAGATCTTCTTTCAGAACTTTACTCAAACGGAAGAGAAACGACTCTATCAAGTCTTATATTTTTAATCTTTAACATTTCGATTGTACCTGTTGTTGAGGAGACAATCTATAGGGGTTATTTTATGAATACCTTCTTTCCGAAGTCGGAATTTTATTTGGATGTGATCTTGTCTTCTTTTATCTTTGGTCTCAGTCACTTAGTTCTATCCCATCGCGATCCCATCAGTCTCATCATTTATAGTATTCTTGGTCTTCTATTTTCAGTCGCTTATCGAGTTACGGGTAGTCTTCGATTTACCATTGTTTGTCATAGTTTCTATAATATTATTCCCTATGCTCCATCGATCTTATTTTATATTTATTATTTGATTTTTAGATAGGAGGTAAAGAAAAAAGTGTTTGATAGCTGTCAAACACTTTTTCTATTTACTGTTCTTCTGTTACAAACTGGCTGAGCAGTCCGTTGATAAAACGGGCAGATTTTTGATCTGAGAAGTCCTTTGCAAGCTCGATAGCTTCGTTAACAGCAACCAACTGAGGGGTGTCAAATGAAGTGATTTCAAAGACTCCCAAGCGAAGGAGGTTTCTCTCCACGAGTGTTAAACGCTCGATGGTCCAACCTGCTTTTAAATGCTGTGTGATTTGCTTGTCTAGTTCTTCCTTTTTAGCCTGAACACCAGAAACTAGCTCTGTCAAAAAGGCTGGAAGTTGCACATCCGTATCTTCACGATCATGAGTATAGGCGAAACGACAAGCAGTTTCGACATCCGTACCGAATTCAAGACTCATGAGAGCTTGAAAAGCGCATTTACGGAGTTGGCGTCTAGATTCTAATAGTGGACTAGTCATTGAGGAAGTCCTCGTCAAATAGATCTTTCAATTCTGGTTTTGGTGTTTTATCTGGAACGATACCTGCAACGTGAATATTGATAGCAGCGAGTTCTACATCAGCCATATTACGAACGGCATCTTTGACAGCTTTCTGGATAGCAACCGCTACCTTAGGAACTTTTACTCCGTACTCAAGGTAGAGATAGATATCAGCTGTGAGCTCTTCGTCCACGTTTTTAAGATAAACACCACGGCCAAGAGAAAGTTTTGAAAGGGTGTCAGATACTGATTTGTTTGAAAAAGAGTGAACACCCTCTACTTTTGCAGTAGCAATAGCAATGATTTTTTCAAGTACACGTGGGGCGATAACGATTTCGCCAAGTTGTTCTTCAATTCCCATAGAATGACCTCTTTCTAGAGATTAGGCACGAGAAACGTAAGTTCCTTCTGCAGTGTTGATAACGAGTTTTTGTCCTGCTTCGATGAAGTCTGGAACGTTTACGACAAGTCCAGTTTCCATCGTTGCTGGTTTACCAGAACCTGTAACAGTAGCACCTTTGATAGATGGTTGAGTTTCTGCAACTGTCAATTCGACAGTAGTAGGAACGGTAACACCAATCACTTCAGTTCCGTAGAATTGGATCTTCACATCAGAGTTTTCAAGGATGTAAAGCAATTCGTTTTCAACGTTGACTACAGGGATTTCGTATTGGTCGTAAGTTTCTGTATTCATGAAGTAGGCTGTGTCATCCATTTTGTATAAGTATTGAGCTGGGACAGTCTCGATGATAGCT
The DNA here is from genome assembly GCF_040888325.1 of Streptococcus jiangnanensis. Classification (GTDB taxonomy): domain Bacteria; phylum Bacillota; class Bacilli; order Lactobacillales; family Streptococcaceae; genus Streptococcus; species Streptococcus jiangnanensis. The sequence continues at coordinate 403,917 of NZ_JBFNFF010000001.1, forward strand.
TGTTCAAATTTTTCCTCTGGACGGTAGCTTGTGTCAAATGTAGAACCAGTACGGACATCACGCAATTTCATACGCATGATTGTGTTTCCTTTACCTGGTTTGTGGTGGCTAGCTTCCAAAACGCGGATCAATTTTCCGTCAGCTGTTTCAAAGGTCATACCAGCCTTTAATTTACTTGCTTCAATCATGTTTTTACCTCTTTAATAAAATAATTTACTCTTTATTGTACCATAAAAGACAACATTACTCAAATGTCAAAAGGAGCTTAATTAGTTGACTGGTACGATATTTCCATCTTCGTCTTTGGTAACGAGGACGTATTTTCCATCGACTTCGATATAAAAATTCTTGCTAGTAGCTTGCCCAGCATTTTGAGCCGGTGCTTGATTTTGGACTTGTTGACTTAGTTGACCACCGAGAGTTTGGCCAAGATTCATGCCCATAAACATGTTCATCCCATTGCCATTTCCTTCGTTGGAAGCTGCAGCAATAAGCGCTTCGTTGCGAGCACGGCGTTCTTCGATTTCAATCGTGTTGTACTTCATTGCAACGAGCTCACTATCAAGCTTACGAACGATATCAAGACTTTCTTGGTCGTAGCTGAGGTCTTCAAGCAAGATGTTAGTTGCTTCAATCCCGTAGAGACCTGTCCAAACCTTGTTGACCTCTTGTTTAGCGAGTTCGTTAAAGGTGTCTTGGTTGGCATTGAGGCTATAGATATCAACCTTGTTTTCGTTGGTATATTTGGCAATGGCAATCGCGATTTTCGGTGCGATATTTTGACGGAGCGTTCCTTGAGCTACATCTTGGAGAGTAAATGGCTGTCCGTCAGTAATTTGACGGCTAACAGAACTCACGTAGAAGAGGACTGGATCTGCTATTTTTACATCAAACAAGCCATAGAAACGGATGTTAAGCAGTTGTTGGTAACGTTCGCTGAAGTATTCGACCGCATTTTGTGTGCCGAACTTATTACCTGAAATGGGTTGCATGCGGATAAAGATAATTTCCTGTTGGGTGATGACTTGTCCACCAAAAGAGAAACGGTTTTTAAAGTTTTCCCAAGTGCCTTTTAAACCACCTTTTTCAAGGAGCCAGGCGTTATCACCAGCTTGCCATTCGTGGCTACCAGCTTCGAGGACTTCACCAAGGAAGGTACCGTTGTTTACCAAAACAGCGGTATAACCTTGAGGAACGATAACCACACTGCCATCTGACAAAAGTCCAGTATTTTGATTGCTGTGACGAGAACGTCCATCTGGGTCTTTTGTGAGTAATTGACCCTTGACGGCCAAAGCGTCGCCAGAGACATTATCTGGAAGGACAATGGCTTCCTTGAATTTACTATCATTAAAACTATTTAAGCCTGCTGATAAGGCTGCACGTATAAATCCCATAATTCCTCCTAATTATAAAGCTCGTCTTCATCCACAACATCATAGGTATCCAGTACCCATTGGTTTGGACTGCGAGAGAGATTGGCACCACAGTAGTCGCACTCACTAACTGCGGAGATTTTCAATGGTGCGCCACAGTTTGGACAGTGGTCGCTCACAACTTCGTCTGGATTGACTGCTTGCGTTTGGCTACCGTGTTGACGGATAAAGTTCAATTGATACACGGTGAAGAGATCTTTTTTAGGGTCTCCTTCAAGGACACGGCGAGTCTCATCGTCAATGACATAGTCCCGCAAGGTAGATGACAGGATCACCACTAAGGTGTCGTTTCCGTCAGGATTTTCAATGAACTCCTTGATGCGAACATTTTCGATACAAACTTTCTCTAAAACATTGGTTGTTTTAGCTCGAATATGGTCTTCGAGTTGGGTGCTATGTTGAGAGTAGAGACTGGTACTTTCCAAAGCGCGGACAGAGTTCCAATTTTTTTCAGTCCAGGCAACCTGCAATTTAAGGTAGACTTCCTTAACCCAAGATGTGAAGGCCTCAGCGTCGAAGTTTGGATCCCCATTTTTAACACGACTAATGGCCAGTGTGTTGTGTTCAACTCGACGATGGAGCGTTTGATAATCATTACTAGTGTAGGTTGAACTCGAATCTCCAGACTTATTCTGCAAGGATTTGACGATAACAACTAGTATGATTCCTCCTACTAATATGAACATAAATCCTAGATAGGGAGAGCTAGTAGAACTGTCAGAGGATGATCCGTATCCAGAGCGGTAGTAGTGGTAGGATGAGCCACCAGAACGACTTCCACCTCCACTTGAGTGGCTGCTACTTCTGGAGCTACTGCGGCTGCTCCCTCCACTTCTGGAATGTCCGACACCTGCATCAACGATTTGAGGCACGGATAGAAAAACAAGTAATAAACAGGTCATTAAAAGAGCATAAAACTTTTTCATGTGTCTCCTAACTATATGATTGAAAAGGTAGAATTCTGAATTCGAATGATTATTAAACTATTTAATAACCTTTAAAAATCATCTAAGATATACTAGGCGTTATTTACTAGCATTTAGCTTCTTTATGGAATGGCGTTCGATGAGCCATCCCACAATCCATCCTATTGCTAGCAAGTAATTTTCAAAAGCACCGATAGCATTTACAGGAGAGTGATACTCCATATAATTGAGTAAGTGATTTGTTCCTATTCCAATTCCGCCAATAATGAGAGCAAGAAGTGCGATTCGTAGATAGAACCAATCGTATTTAATATTGATAGCGAGAATAATAATCAATACAGCTAAATTCCATATTCCAATTTCTCGTTGCCAACCAGCAGATATTCCGTACCCGGAGTGGCTTCCCATGTACGATGGAAAGAAAATTTGTAGTATAGAAGCGCCTAACATAGCGATGATGACTAAGACAAATAGCAATCGTAAAAATTTGTTCATTTATTCTCCTTGTCTCATTCTCGTTTTAAAAGTAGAAAAAAGTGTATAAAGAGTAAATTACTCACTTTCTTTCAACTCGGCCAATTCCTGTGCAAGGAGTTTAAGGGCAACTTGTGGATTGGCTTGCCCTTTGGTTGCCTTCATAAGGAATCCTGTGAAGGCTTTGTCTGCGTTGCGTTTGCCTGACTTGAAGTCGGCAACGGCAGCTTCGTTATCCGCAAAGACTTGGTGGATGATTGGAATCAGAACATCTGGATCAGAGATTTGCACCAAGCCTGCTTTTTCCACGTATTCACGCGCGCCACCGCCATTTTTAGCCAGGTGGACAAAGACTTTCTTGGCAATCTTAGAAGAGATCGTGCCGTCTTCGATGATGGCAATCATTTCTACCAAGTTTTCTGGTGTTAATTCGATTTGTTCAAGTGTCTTGCCTTCGGCGTTCAAGAACTGAGCGACTTCACCTTGGAGCCAGTTAGAAACTTGTTTGGCATCGCCACCGAGGGCAACAGCTTTTTCAAAGAAGTCAGAAGTGACTTTGTTGGCAGTCAACTGGCTAGCATCGTAGTCTGACAAGCCAAGATCAGATACGTAGCGCGCACGGCGTTCTTTTGGAAACTCTGGCAATTCTGTTCGCATTTCCTCAATCCACTCATCTGAGATTTCAAAGAGTGGTAGGTCTGGTTCTGGGAAGTAGCGGTAGTCAGCAGCACCTTCTTTGACACGCATGAGGATGGTTGCTTTGTTAGCTTCATCGTAACGCCGTGTTTCTTGGCGAATTTGACCACCTGAGCGAAGAATTTCAGCCTGGCGTTGGACTTCGTATTCAAGACCCTTGCGAACGTTAGAGAAGGAGTTGAGGTTTTTCAACTCAGTCTTGGTACCGAATTTTTCTTGACCATAAGGGCGAAGGGAGATGTTAGCATCCACACGCATCGAACCTTCTTCCATCTTAACGTCAGAAATACCAGCGTACTGGATGACTTCCTTGAGGGCAGTTAGATAAGCATAGGCTTCTTCTGGCGAGCGCATGTCAGCCTCAGATACAATCTCAATCAATGGCACCCCTTGGCGGTTGAGGTCAACATAAGAGTAACCATCTGTACCGTGGGTGTTTTTACCAGCATCTTCCTCTAGGTGAGCACGTTCGATACCGATTTTCTTAGTCGTACCGTCTTCTAGCTCCACTTCAATCCAGCCGTTGAAACCGATTGGCTCATCAAACTGAGAAATTTGATAGGCTTTTGGATTATCAGGGTAGAAGTAGTTCTTGCGGTCGAAGTGCATCTTTTTGTGGATATCCATATTGAGGGCAAGAGCTGCCTTGATACCGGCATCGACAACCCCTTTATTGAGAACTGGCAGAACTCCTGGGAAGGACCAGTCAATCACGTTAGTGTTGGCATTTTGGTCATTTCCAAAGTGGGCAGAAGTAGGTGAGAAGATTTTTGAATTGGTGTTGAGCTCTACGTGGACTTCAAGTCCAATGACTGTTTCAAAGTTCATTAGTTGTCACCTCCAAAAATCACGGGTTGTTGTTTGTGGTAGTCTGTTGTTGCTTCAAAGGCAGCAGCAGCTTGGTAAATGGTTTCCTCAGAGTATTTAGGACCGATCAATTGGAGACCGACAGGTAGACCTTGAGAGAATCCAGCAGGGATCGAAATTCCTGGAAGACCAGCCAAGTTAACTGGGATGGTCAAAAGGTCAGCCAAGTACATGGCAACTGGGTCGTGATTGAGGGAATCCAAGTCATAAGCAACGCTTGGAGCAGTTGGTCCTAGGATTAAATCGTAATCCGCAAAGACGTTTTCGAAATCTTGGATGATGAGGGTACGGACCTGACCAGCCTTCTTGTAGTAGGCATCGTAGTAACCTGATGAAAGACTGAAAGTACCTAGCATGATACGGCGTTTTACTTCTTCACCGAAACCTTGGCTACGGCTGTTTACATAGATTTCATCAAGATTCGTCGCATCCTCTGCGCGGTAGCCGTAACGGATACCGTCAAAGCGTTGCAAGTTTGATGAGGCTTCTGATGAAGCGATAATGTAGTAAACGGCAACACCGTATTTAGAGTGAGGAAGGCTGACTTCTTCGACGATAGCACCAAGTTTTTCAAAGTGTTTGGCTGCATTTAGAATGGTTTCCTTAACCTCTGGGTCAATCCCTTCACCAAGGTATTCCTTAGGCAAAGCAATTTTCATTCCCTTGATGTCTTGACCAATTTTTGAAGTAAAGTCGGCAATGCGGACAGGAGCAGAAGTAGAGTCTTTAGCATCTTCGCTGGCAATAGCATTGAGCAAGAGGGCATTTTCTTTAACAGTTGGTGCAAAAGGTCCAATCTGGTCTAATGAGCTACCGAAGGCAATGAGACCGAAACGAGAAACCGTTCCGTAGGTTGGTTTGAGACCAACAATCCCGTTGAAGGCAGCAGGTTGGCGGATAGAACCACCCGTATCAGAACCAAGTGACAAGCGGACTTGCCCAGAAGCTACAGCTGCGGCAGAACCGCTTGATGAACCACCAGGAACCTTGCTGTGGTCCCAAGCATTTTTAGTGGCACCGTAGTAAGAAGTTTCACCTGAACCACCCATGGCAAACTCGTCCATGTTGGTTTTTCCGACAACAATCATGCCCTTAGCTTTGGCATTGGCAACAGCTGTTGCATCAAAGATAGGTTCGTAGTTGTAGAGCATTTTTGAGGCAGCAGTTGTGAGGATGCCGTCAGTAGAGATATTATCCTTAACAGCCAGTGGAATTCCTGAAAGGACATTATCCGCGTCAATTCCAGCTTCATCAATGGCTTTAGCTTGAGCAAGGGCTTGTTCTCCAGCGATAGTGACAAAAGCATTGATAGCTTTCTCGCGAGACTTGATATCTTCAAGCGTTGCTTGTGTCAATTCAGTTGCAGAAATTTCCTTAGAGACAAGGAGGTTGTGCAAGTCTTCAATCGTTTTGTTATTAAAAGTCATTAGGCATCTCCTCCATCATCTAGGATAGCTGGTACCTTGATATAGTAGTTTTCTTTTTCAGGTACGTTTTTAAACAAGCGGTCACGGTCTGTTCCTTCTTCGGCCACATCAGGGCGGAGTACAGTCTTGCGGTCAGCCATGGTTGTAGTAGGTGCGACACCAGTTGTGTCGACTTCGCCCAGCAATTCAACCATGTCAACAATTTTAGACAAGGTTGTCGCAAAGACAGCAGTTTCTTCTTCAGAGAATTTTAATTTTGAAAGATTGGCAACGTGTGTTACCTCTTCTTGCGTAATTTTCATCTTGCATCCTTTCGTGAAATGATGATTTTTAGTCTGTTCTATTTTACCATATTTTCCTATAAATAAGGGAGCCAAACTGAAAAGAAATAGAAATTGAAAAATCGCTTTTAATTCGCTATAATGGTTAAACTAGAGAATAGAAAAAATAAAAGTTAGGATAGAAATATGTTCCATCAATTTATCACCAGATCTCAGACGGTTCCTCCTCCCATTTCCCTCTTTTGGTATGGGATCATGATGCTTACTTTAGTGCTTTGTATTTATGGAGCACTTGCTTATCACAAAAATCCGAAATTTGTCCGCTTGTTTAAGGGGATTCAGATCCTCCAGTTGCTAGCCCTATATAGCTGGTATGTTGGCTTTGGGATACCATTTTCTAATAGCCTTCCATTTTACCATTGCCGTTTGGCTATGTTTGCGGTGGTTTTCTTGCCAGATAAATGGCGGAGCAAGCAGTATTTTGCTCTTTTAGGAGCTAGTGGAGCGGTCTTTGCTTTGGTTTACCCTGTTTTTGATCCCTATGATTTCCCCCATATCACCAGTTTTTCATTTTTGATTGGGCACTATGCCCTTCTAGTGAATTCCTTGGTCTACTTGATGAATCACTATGACAAGACCTTGCTCAAGAAATATATGATTGTAGCCTATACCTTTATTCTCAATCTCTTTCTAGTTGGGGTTAATCAGGTGACGGGTGGAAATTATGGTTTGTTAAACAAGACACCTTTTATTCCGGATGCACCCCTGTGGTTAAAATACCTTCTTGTGTCCGTCATCCTCTCACTGGCTCTGGTTCTTTTTGATATCTTGTTTAAAAAACGGTGGAAAAAGAGAAATCAGGCGCAATCTGTGCTCTAGCTTGCCTTTTCATCGGATGAGCAATTGAAAAACTCCCCAAAATCCGATATAATGGAGAGTTGAAAGGAATGGTAAAATCCAATGTAAAAATCATTCTTAGCTATTGAAACAAGAAAAATAGAAAATCAAAGAAAGAGAACTTATGACTATTCAAGAAGAAATTAAGAAACGCCGTACTTTTGCCATTATTTCTCACCCGGACGCGGGGAAAACAACCATCACTGAGCAGTTGCTCTACTTTGGGGGCGAGATTCGTGAGGCTGGTACTGTAAAAGGGAAGAAAACAGGGACTTTTGCCAAGTCTGACTGGATGGATATTGAGAAACAACGTGGGATTTCGGTCACTTCATCTGTTATGCAGTTTGACTACGATGGCAAGCGCGTCAATATCCTAGACACACCAGGGCACGAGGACTTCTCAGAAGATACCTATCGTACTTTGATGGCGGTGGATGCTGCGGTCATGGTCGTGGACTCTGCCAAGGGTATCGAGGCCCAAACCAAGAAATTGTTTGAGGTTGTGAAGCACCGTGGCATTCCAGTCTTTACCTTTATGAACAAGCTGGACCGTGATGGTCGTGAGCCACTGGACCTCTTGCAAGAATTGGAAGAAGTCCTAGGTATTGCGAGCTATCCTATGAACTGGCCAATCGGGATGGGGAAAGCCTTCGAAGGCTTGTATGACCTCTATAACCAACGCTTGGAACTCTATAAAGGAGATGAGCGTTTTGCCAGTCTGGAAGAAGGGGACAAGCTCTTTGGAAGTAATCCTTTCTACGCTCAGGTTAAGGACGATATCGAACTCCTTCAAGAAGCAGGAAATGAATTTTCAGAAGAAGCTATTCTTGCAGGAGAACTGACGCCAGTCTTCTTTGGTTCAGCCCTGACTAACTTTGGAGTGCAGACCTTCCTTGAGACCTTCCTTAAGTTTGCTCCAGAACCACATGGACACAAGAAAACAGATGGCGAAATTGTGGATCCTTATGACAAGGATTTCTCAGGATTTGTCTTTAAAATTCAAGCCAACATGGATCCTCGTCACCGTGACCGTATCGCCTTTGTCCGTATCGTATCGGGTGAATTTGAGCGAGGTATGAGTGTCAATCTGCCTCGTACTGGTAAAGGGGCTAAACTGTCTAATGTCACCCAGTTTATGGCGGAAAGTCGTGAGAATGTGACTAATGCCGTGGCTGGAGATATCATCGGAGTTTACGATACGGGTACCTATCAGGTTGGAGACACCTTGACGGTTGGAAAAAACAAGTTTGAGTTTGAACCACTGCCAACCTTTACACCTGAGATTTTTATGAAAGTTTCTGCTAAGAACGTCATGAAGCAAAAATCCTTCCATAAGGGGATTGAGCAACTGGTGCAAGAAGGAGCCATTCAGCTTTACAAGAATTACCAAACTGGTGAGTACATGCTAGGAGCTGTCGGACAACTCCAGTTTGAAGTCTTTAAGCACCGCATGGAAGGCGAATACAATGCGGAAGTAGTCATGAGCCCAATGGGTAAAAAGACCGTTCGTTGGATCAAGCCTGAGGACTTGGATGAACGGATGTCGTCAAGCCGCAATATCTTGGCCAAGGACCGCTTCGACCAGCCAGTCTTCCTCTTTGAAAATGACTTTGCCCTCCGCTGGTTTGCAGACAAGTATCCAGACGTAGAGTTGGAGGAAAAGATGTAACTCAGCACCAACAATTGGAACTAAAGTTCCTAATTGTTGGACGCTAGTCGCTATTTGGCGAACTAGCTAACTGCCTTACTAACTACGTTTGGCAAATAGAATCGATTTGCCAAACTCCGTGTCGTAGTGTAAAATCGGCTTACCTAAACGCTTCACTAGGAAAAATCCACGAATATTATCGATTCGTGTTTTTTTTGTTGGGAAGGCTAGAAAGTTGCTATACCTAGCGATATGATTGGTCTATTTTACTGTTTTATTGAGGCAATTTTGCCCTATTTGAGCAAATTTTATAAGAGTAAGTTGGTTTCTGTTCTTTATTGTATACTAGAGATACAGATAAAATTTGTAAACACCAACCGGAGGAAAATATGGAACAACAGATTAATGAAAAAATTATCGAAATCGTGCATCAAGCCAACGATATGATTCCAGTTGAGTGGGATGATTTGTATATTGTAATCGAGATGGATAAGACCTATAGCGGAGAAGTTTATTTTTATTTCAAATATAAGAATGCGTATCACTACTATTTATATATTCCTCGAGATTTTTGTGTAGATAAATTCGAACTTTATAGTCAAACAGATCGATTATTTGAGAAGTCACAAGAATTGAAAAAAGTCTTTGTTGAGAATGACTTGGCAGATTGGTACATTTGTATCATCCATTTAGATGATAACAACAAGTTTTCGGTCGACTATGACTATGCTCCATGGTTGGAAAGTGGCTATGGTCCAAGTGCTCGAATGGACTTATTTGAATACAAATACCTCGGCAAGCAACCAGCTAATGAAAAAGAACTAGAACAGTTCAAGGCTATGGAAGCCTTCCAGAAGGAACATAATCAAAAGTAGTATAAGCTTGATTACATTTTGAAGAATGCGATTTTTGAGTATTGCTGTTAATGCGAATTGGAGGATAAAATGTTAGAAAACTTTGTCAAAGTGGCAGATAAGCCACAAGAAGTGATTGAAAATATAAGGAAATTGCTAAAGAATACGGAGTTGAACTAAGATTTACAAAGGAGTAGACAGATGAAATTAGACTGCAGAGTTGAACAGGCTTTGCAAGCTATAAATTTTGTGGAGCGCTATAAGGAGCTTTCAGATAAATTTAGCTTAGATAGAACGCCTAAAGAAAAACACTTAAATATTATTACAGGCGAGTTGATATTTGATGTTTTCGAAGATTTAGGATATAGAGCTAAATTTGATGGGCGTGAAAAATTCTTTTATATTGAACCTATTAAAGAAAATGGTTATACTTTTGGATTCCATATTAGTATCTTTAAAGGATTAGTTGAATTGATATGGAGTGTTAGGGACTCTCAAAACAAAGTTATACTAGGGACTCTCAAAACAAAGTTATACTAGGGACTCTCAAAACAAAGTTATACTAGGGACTCCACTGATGGAGTTTTCTAGGAGACTCATCTCTCCGGACTATAGAATCATGGATCCAGTGATTGCTAATTATGATGACTTTGAAAATGTCATGAAAATTGCTTTTGAGATGTACGAAGACTTTAAACAGGCTTTTATGAAGATTGCGACAGAGGATTAATAGATGTTAAAAGATTTTGTTAAAGTGGCAGATATGCTCAAAGAAGTGATTGAAAAGTATCAGGATCAAGTTCCAGCTGACTTGGTTCAAATTTGGCAGGAAGATGGTCTAGGAACTTTTCTTGATGGTTATCTGAAGGTAATTAATCCGGATGATTATCTAGAGCTTCTCCAAGATAGCTATTTTAGAGGAGATGTCGCTTTTCCTATGTTCGTAACAGCATTTGGAGATATTATTACTTGGGAAGAGAGTGCCTATGTGGGAATTGTCCAATATAATATTCAGGATTTAGATATTATGATTAAGCGTATGGATCGTTTCATAGAGTATGTTGATGATGAAGATTTCAAAGATGATTATTTTGATATCCCACTCTATAAAAAAGCTGTTGCCAAACGTGGTCAATTAGCCTACGATGAGTGTTTCGGTTTCGTTCCACTTTTGGCATTAGGAGGCTTTAAAGATGTAGACCACATGGATAAGGTAAAAGTCTTGGAGCACATCTACCTCATGTACCAGCTGACAGGCGGTGTGATGGACGACTAGGAGTTGCTATTTCTTTTTTGAGAACAGTACGAGAGGATGAACTTTCCTTCCAAATGCAAAACACAAGAACCTCAGAGGAAGTCCTCTGAGGTTCTTTGCGTTCTAGTTTCCATATTTCTGGTAAAAATCGACCTTAACCTGGATAAAGGTTTCGGCTTCGCGTAGTAGCTGCAGGAGGGTAGCACGGGTTTCAAACTCCTCACGTGTTTTCGGGAGACTCCGATTGCGGAAGACTTGCAGATAGCGTTCGATGTCATCAAGTAAGTCATGAGCAGGATTGGTCTGACTTAGCTGGGCAGCAATCTTAGAAAAGAGCTGGGCCAAGATCAAACTCTCACTTGCGGCCAGATGACAGGTATTGATCTGCTGGGCCATATTTCGCAGGATGCGACTTTGTCGCTGTCTCATCTCAAAGTAATGGATGTGGTAGTCCGTCTGGTGAAAGAGATGGTCCGAGTGATCCAAATAAACCAGTTTGAGAGCTTCATCGAGGAGCTTATCTAATTGGTCAACGAGTTGGGCTTGATTGCGTCCGTCTCCTCTTGACAGATAGTATTTAAAGCGAAGCAGGATGTTTTTTAACTTTTCCTCGACCTGAAGGTGGTAGCTTTGGATGGCTTTCTCACGAGAGGGCATATAAAGGTTGACCAATAGAGCAAAGCTTGTCCCGATGAGAAAGAGGAGTACTTCATTAAGCAAGAGCTCTGGGGAAGTAGACTCCTGTACCAAGAGATGACCGACCAAGACACTGCTAGGGGTGATGCCGATTTCCCAGCCCATTTTGTAAGCAAGAGGCACATAGAGAGCCAGATAGAGGCCCAGGCTCCAGATGTGAAAGCCTGTCAGCTGAAAGGCTAGAACACCGATAGCGAGCGCTAGGAGCATGGAAAAGAGGCGGTTGCGTGCTAATTTCAGCGTGCTTCTGCGCGTGTCGGAGAGGCTTAAGAGGGCGATAATTCCAGCTGAAACTGCTGATGATAAATCTAAAAAATAAGCGAGAAAACAAGCGAGACAGGTCGCTAAGACCAGTTTGGTCGTACGTTGAGTGAGGGACATGAGAATTTCCTAAACTAATAGAATCAAGTGTTTAACGAGGAGTTAGAGACTAGGGACGAAGTTTTCGGTTTGTAGCATACTCGGCAACCGCTGTAAAGAGGACGTCTGTTGAAGAGTTCAGGGCTGTTTCGCAGGAGTCTTGCACGACTCCGATCACAAAACCGACTCCGACAACCTGCATAGCCAAGTCGTTGGAAATCCCAAAGAGGCTACAAGCTACAGGAATGAGGAGAAGGGATCCCCCAGCGATTCCAGAGGCCCCGCAGGCAGAAATGGCAGCCACGACACTGAGCACAAATGCTGTCCCAAAGTCTACCGAGATTCCGAGTGTATTGACGGCAGCTAGAGTCAGGACATTTATGGTAACAGCAGCGCCAGCCATATTGATGGTTGAACCAAGCGGGATGGAGACAGAGTAGGTGTCAGGATTCAGTCCCAGGTCTTGACAGAGTTTCATATTGACAGGGATATTGGCGGCAGAGCTACGAGTGAAAAAGGCTGTAATACCACTGACACGTAGGCATTTCAAAACAAGGGGATAGGGATTTTTCCTCATAAAGAGAAAAGCGATGAGTGGGTTGACGATGAGAGCAACAAAGGCCATGGTAGCAATCAAAAGTCCTAGGAGGACACCGTAGTTAGCCAGACTGGCAATGCCCTTGTCAGAGATGGTCTTAAACACCAAGCCTAAAATCCCAAAGGGAGCTAGGTTGATAATCCATTCCACGATTTTAGAGGTGACATCCGCCATGGTTCTCAGTAATTCTTTACTGTGTTTACTTGCCTCTCTCATAGCCAAGCCAAAGATGACTGCCCAAGAGAGAATCCCGATATAGTTGGCTTCAACAATGGCATTCAAAGGATTGTCCACCAGTTTGAGCAAGAGGTTGCTGAGGACTTGACCGATACCGTCAGGAGCAGCAACTTCTGTATTTGCACTGGTCAGGGTGATTTGCACAGGCAGTAAGAAACTAGCTAGAACGGCTACCAACGCTGCAGCAAAGGTTCCGAGCAAGTATAGGAAAATAATCGTCTTCATATTGGTATTTTGTCCCTTTTGGTGTTGGGAAAGGGCATTGGCAACAAGGGCAAAAACCAAAATAGGAGCGATGGCTTTCAGTCCGCCTACAAAGAGGTCTCCAAGCAGACCAATTCCTGTCAAACTAGGAAAGAAGATTCCTAATGAAGCGCCCAAAAGCATACCAATGAGGATTCGTTTGATGAGGCTTGCCTTGATCCAGGCTCTAATGATTCGTTTCATAGCAGTCTCCTTCAAATGTATTGTTTATAATTATAGTATAAATATGCTATAGAGGCAAGTGATATTTTGAAAATAGGAACAATAATTGAATAATTATGAAAGAAAAGAGAAGGGAGATTTTATGGTATAATAGGAAAAAGGAGTTTTATATGCAAGATTTTTTTCAACGCTATTTTGATAAACTTGATTTAACAACCATGTTAGAGAATCTCTTGACCAAGGTGATTTCTCTTTTGATTTTGTTTTTACTATTTTATATAGCTAAAAAGATGCTTCATGCGACTGTACGAAAGATTGTCAAACCCTCACTTAAATTTTCAAATCGAGATGCAGGAAGACAAAAAACCATCTCGCGTTTGCTAGAGAATGTCTTTAACTACATTCTTTATTTCTTTTTGCTCTACTGTATCCTGTCTATTTTAGGTTTGCCAGTTTCGAGCCTCCTTGCCGGTGCGGGGATTGCTGGGGTGGCCATTGGTATGGGGGCGCAAGGCTTTCTATCCGATGTCATTAACGGCTTCTTCATCCTTTTTGAACGCCAACTTGATGTGGGTGATGAAGTGGTTCTCACAAATGGACCGATTACCGTTTCTGGAAAGGTCGTTAGCGTAGGGATCCGTACAACGCAACTGCGAGGTGACGATCAAGCCCTTCACTTTGTTCCCAATCGTAATATCACCGTCGTCAGCAATCTATCTCGTACTGAATAGGCCGGCTATTTTAGCAGATTTGTGGTACAATAGAAGGAGTTTGGTAAAGGAGAGAGTATGCTATTTGTAGAGAAAAAATTAGGTCACGATTGTACATGGATAGATCTTGATGTAGACAAGATTAAAAACATGGAAGACCTTTCGGATGTCTATGGATTGGACAAGGAAACTATCGAGTATGCTCTGGATAGAAATGAGCGTGCCCACATGGACTATCACCGTGAAACGGGAACGGTCACCTTCATTTATAATGTTCTTGACTTAGAAAAAGACAAAGAATATTATGAAGCGATTCCGATGACCTTTATTGTTGAAAAACTACGGCTGATCACAATTAGCAATCACAAGAATAGTTATGTGATTAAACGTATGGCAACCTACCTTGAAAGCCATGAAGTTGTTTCAATCTACAAATTTCTTTTTGCCAGTTTAGAGATTATAAGCAATGCTTACTATCCGGTTATTGAAGAAATGGATAAAAGTAAGGATGAAATCAGTGCACTTCTTCGTCAAAAAACAACTAAAAAAAATCTTTTTGCCCTCTCTGACTTGGAAACTGGTATGGTTTACCTGACAGCTGCTGCCAAACAAAATCGTCTCCTCTTGGAACACATCCAAGGGCATGCTCTTTATCGCAATTTTAATGAGGTAGAAAGAGAGCAGTTTGACGATGCCATGATTGAAGCGCACCAGTTGGTTTCGATGACAGACTTGATTTCTCAAGTTTTGCAACAACTCTCAGCCTCTTACAACAACATCCTAAATAATAATCTAAATGATAATTTGACAACTTTGACAATTATCTCAGTCTTGCTAGCTATCCTTGCAGTTATTACAGGATTCTTCGGAATGAATGTTCCTTTACCGCTTGCAGATGAACCAAATGCTTGGATTTATATTTTGCTAGCTAGTCTCATTTTATGGGTAGTCTTAGCCCAATGTTTAAAGAATATTGCTAGAAATTAAAAAGAAAAGGAGCCAGAATGGCAATTGAAAACTATATGCCAGATTTTGCTGTGGAAGCAGTCTATGATCTGACAGTCCCAAGCCTGCAGGCGCAGGGGATCAAGGCTGTTTTGGTCGATTTGGATAATACCCTCATTGCTTGGAACAACCCTGATGGGACGCCAGAGATGAAGCAATGGCTACATGATCTCCGTGACGCGGGCATTCGCATCATCGTAGTCTCAAATAACACCAAAAATCGGGTTCAACGAGCAGTTGAGCAATTTGGAATTGATTACGTTTATTGGGCCTTGAAGCCTTTCACATTTGGGATTGACCGTGCCATGAAGGAATTTCACTATGAGAAAAATGAAGTGGTCATGGTTGGTGACCAGCTCATGACGGATATTCGGGCAGCCCATCGTGCAGGAATTCGATCAATTTTGGTCAAACCCTTGGTCCAACATGACTCTATCAAAACGCAGATCAACCGAGCTCGCGAGCGCCGTGTCATGAAGCAAATCACTGAAAAGTACGGACCGATTACATATAAAAAAGGAATCTAACTATGGAAGAAATTCTCTGTATTGGTTGTGGAGCAACCATTCAGACGACAGACAAGGCTGGTCTTGGATTTACTCCCCAGTCGGCACTCGAAAAAGGTTTGGAGACAGGCGAAGTTTATTGCCAACGCTGTTTCCGTCTCCGTCATTACAATGAAATCACAGATGTCCAGTTGACAGACGATGATTTCCTCAAACTCTTGCACGAAGTGGGAGATAGTGATGCCTTGGTGGTCAATGTCATTGATATTTTTGACTTTAATGGTTCTGTCATCCCAGGCTTGCCACGCTTTGTATCGGGTAATGATGTCCTCTTGGTCGGAAATAAAAAAGATATTCTGCCCAAGTCTGTTAAACCGAGCAAGATTAGCCAGTGGCTCATGGAACGTGCCCACGAAGAAGGACTTCGTCCAGTAGATGTCGTTCTGACTTCAGCCCAAAACAAGCATGCCATTAAGGAAGTCATTGACAAGATTGAACACTACCGTAAGGGCCGTGATGTATACGTGGTCGGTGTGACCAACGTTGGAAAGTCAACCCTTATCAATGCTATTATCCAAGAAATCACGGGTGACCAGAATGTCATCACGACTTCACGCTTTCCAGGGACAACCTTAGACAAGATTGAGATTCCGCTTGACGACGGATCTTATATTTACGATACACCAGGGATTATCCACCGCCACCAGATGGCCCACTACTTGACGGCTAAAAACCTCAAGTATGTCAGCCCTAAAAAGGAAATCAAGCCCAAAACCTATCAGCTTAACCCTGAGCAAACTCTATTTTTAGGTGGTTTGGGCCGATTTGACTTCATTGCAGGAGAAAAGCAAGGATTTACAGCCTTCTTTGATAATGAACTCAAACTCCACCGTACCAAACGTGAAGGGGCTATTGCTTTCTACGGCAAGCACCTCGGAACCCTTCTGACACCACCAAATAGCAAGGAAAAAGAAGATTTTCCAAAACTAGTCCAGCATGTCTTTACCATTAAGGACAAGACTGACCTGGTCATCTCAGGCCTAGGCTGGATCCGCGTAACAGGCACTGCCAAAGTCGCCGTCTGGGCACCAGAAGGCGTCGCCGTCGTCACACGAAAAGCCATTATTTAAAATAAAATCACTGAGCGAACAAAGTGAGCTCATAAAAAGATAGTTATTGCCGTGGTGTGATTGCCAATCGTTAGATTGGCAAGGGGCGCAATTGAGACCAAGGCTCAATTGTGAGGTCAGGAAATCCATTTTTCAAAGATGAGATCTTTGGAAAATTAGTTCCGACCGTCCCTCACCACCTAAAATAACTATCAAAAAAGGAAGAAAGATCATGTCATTAACATCAAAACAACGTGCCTTCCTCAACAGCCAGGCACATACCCTCAAACCCATCATCCAAATCGGGAAAAATGGACTCAACGACCAAATCAAAACCAGCGTCCGTCAAGCCCTTGACGCCCGCGAATTGATTAAAGTTACGCTCTTGCAAAATACAGATGAAAACATCCACGAAGTAGCTGAAATCTTGGAAGAAGAAATCGGTGTGGATACTGTCCAAAAAATCGGACGCATCTTGATCTTGTTTAAACAATCCAGCAAGAAAGAAAATCGCAAGATTTCCAAAAAAGTCAGAGAAATCTAAACACCTACTCCAAACAACTGTTTTTACAGAGAATTAAAGGAAGACGAGCCTATGGCAATCGAATTATTGACTCCCTTTACCAAGGTAGAGTTGGAGCCAGAAATCAAGGAGAAAAAACGCAAACAAGTCGGGATCTTAGGGGGAAATTTTAACCCTGTTCACCATGCCCATCTTGTTGTAGCAGACCAAGTACGACAACAGTTGGGACTGGACCAGGTCCTGCTTATGCCTGAATACCAACCACCTCATGTAGACAAAAAAGAAACCATCCCTGAACACCATCGTCTCAAGATGCTTGAATTGGCGATTGAGGGGATCGAAGGGCTAGCCATTGAAACCATTGAGTTAGAGCGCAAGGGCATTTCTTACACCTACGACACTATGAAGATTTTGACAGAGCAACATCCAGATACGGATTATTACTTCATTATCGGGGCTGATATGGTGGACTATCTGCCTAAATGGTACCGAATTGATGAGCTGGTCGACATGGTTCAGTTTGTTGGAGTTCAGCGCCCGCGCTACAAGGCAGGGACTTCCTATCCAGTTATCTGGGTGGATGTGCCTCTCATGGACATCTCGTCCAGCATGGTGCGTGACTTCATTGTCCAAGGTCGGAAACCCAACTTTCTCCTACCTCAGCTGGTGCTAGACTACATTGAGAAGGAGGGGCTCTACTGATGGCATACCAAGACTATATCAACTGTTCCCGTGAGGTTTTGTTGGAAAGAATGGCAGAGCTTCTACCTGAAAAACGCTTAACCCATTGTTTGGGTGTGGAGCGTGCAGCCATAGAACTGGCCCAGCGATTCGGTGTGGATACTGAGAAAGCAGGTCTTGCAGGCCTTCTTCATGACTATGCTAAAAAGCTGTCAGATCAGGAATTTCTGGATTTGATTGACCGTTACCAGCTAGATTCTGATCTCAAAAACTGGAGCAATAATGTCTGGCATGGCATGGTTGGAATTTACAAGATTCAGGAGGACTTGGATTTGCAAGACTCTGAAATCCTGCGAGCTATTGAAATCCATACAGTCGGAGCTGGTCAGATGACCGATCTAGACAAAGTCATCTACGTCGCAGATTATATCGAGCACAATCGTGCCTTTCCTGGAGTGGACGAGGCACGTGAGATTGCTGTGCTATCGCTCAATAAGGCAGTGGCCTACGAAACAGCTCGTACCGTGGAGCATCTAGCTCATCAGGGATTTCCCATCTATCCCCAAACCCTTGAAACCTATAACGCCTTTGTACACTATTTGAAAGAGGACTAAATGAGGACGGCTTTTATAATCATTGATGTTCAGAATATTTTAGTGGAAACCGGTTTTCAGACAAATAGTCTATTGGAAAAAATTTCTTATTTACAAAACCAGGCTAGAAGCAAGAATATCGAAATTATCTATGTTCAACATATTGAGGACCCTGAAGCTCAAACATCAGAAGATTGGCAGTTATCTGAGTTTTTAAATCGAAAACCTAATGAAAAGGTCTTTCAGAAGAAGTATAACAGTATTTTCAAAGAAACTGGTTTAAAAGAATACTTGGATAAACAGGGAATTGAAAAATTAGTTTTATGTGGTATGCAGACAGAATATTGTGTGGATACCTCTGTCAAGGTTGCCTTTGAATATGGCTATCAGCTTATTATTCCAGAAGGAACTTGCACAACGTTTGATGGGAATGACATTCCAGCAGAAACGATAAATGAATTTTATGAGGACATTTGGGAGGGGCGCTTTGCAGATGTCCTGGATTACAAACATATTTTCTAGAAAGAGGACTAAATGAACGAAAAAGAATTATTAGAACTAGTCGTGAAAGCGGCTGATGAGAAACGTGCGGAGGATATTCTCGCACTTGATGTACAGAATTTGACCAGCGTGACAGACTACTTTGTTATCACGAGCTCGATGAATAGCCGTCAGTTGGACGCTATCGCTGACAATATCCGTGAAAAAGTAGCTGAAGCTGGCTTTAAAGGTAGCCATGTTGAAGGCGATGCAGCGGGAGGCTGGGTTTTGCTAGACCTCGGTGGTGTCGTTGTGCATATCTTCTCAGAAGAAATACGTGCCCACTATAACCTAGAGAAGCTATGGCATGAGGCGGATTCTGTAGATATTTCAGAAGTCTTGGCCTAGTAGATGAACTCAGTTGCAGTCAACTGGGTTTATTTGCTTATTTTAGAAAAATTGATAGAAAGGTAAAGGGCGTCGTGTTTTGTTCATCTTGAAACTGAACACGAGCTAAAAGCTGCGAGAAAAAGAGTAACTTCCTTTGTATCTGACGATACAGCAGAAAGTTTCCTATTTTCTCCTTGCTTTTAACGCTCTTTGTATCTTAGAAAGGATTTGAACCCGTCCTGTAATCGTCGGAAAATAGATAGCCTTCCTTGGAGCTCGACTCCATCGTCAAGCTCCTAATTTTCATTCCGATTACGGGCGGACTTGGTATCATGAATATGGCGACTTATGAAACCTTTGCGGCTGTTTACGATGCTGTGATGGATGATAGTTTATATGATAAATGGACGGATTTTTCTCTGCGTCATTTGCCTAAGACCAAGGAGAGAAAGAAACTCTTAGAATTGGCTTGTGGAACAGGTATCCAGTCTGTGCGCTTTTCTCAAGCTGGCTTTGATGTGACGGGGCTTGACTTGAGTGCTGATATGCTGAAGATTGCGGAGAAAAGAGCTACTTCAGCCAAGCAAAAGATTGATTTTATTGAAGGCAATATGCTGGATTTATCCAAAGCAGGTAAATATGATTTTGTCACGTGTTATTCGGACTCTATCTGCTACATGCAGGATGAGGTTGAGGTAGGAGCTGTCTTTAAGGAAGTGTATAATGCCCTCAATGAAGACGGCGTTTTTATCTTTGATGTGCATTCGACCTACCAGACAGATGAAGTTTTTCCAGGCTATTCCTACCATGAAAATGCGGAAGATTTTGCCATGCTTTGGGACACCTATGAGGACGAAGCTCCTCACTCCATCGTGCATGAGTTGACTTTCTTTATCAAGGAGGCTGACGGTTCCTTTAGTCGTCACGATGAAGTGCATGAGGAGCGGACTTATGAGGTTTTGACCTATGATATTTTGCTGGAGCAGGCTGGTTTCAAGTCCTTCAAACTCTTTGCGGACTTTGAGGACAAGGAGCCGACAGAAACCAGCACCCGTTGGTTTTTTGTCGCGCAGAAGTAGGATGGCTGAATGATTTGGCAAAATAAATTGAGGTAATAATGTTAGAATTCTTTTTGATTGTTGTTGTGGTCATATTAGAGTGTATTATGCTTAAGAGCTTTTTTTCAATGAATTTGAAAGAATATCAAGGATTTAGTACGAGATTTTTTTCTTCTTCTAGTGGTGGTAAAATAAGTACGAACAGCATAATCTTTTGGATATTTATTTCGCCATTTTTTTCTATCCTAGGCTATGTTTGTTCTTTGTTTTTGAATTCTGCTTTTAAAACATGTCATGTTTCATATAACTATTTATGGACGATAAGTTTAGTTTTTTGGATAGTTATCTATCTGATAATTTTGATATTAGGTCGTCGAAAATTAGTGAATCACTTATTTATT
Organism: Streptococcus jiangnanensis; assembly: GCF_040888325.1. Lineage (GTDB taxonomy): Bacteria > Bacillota > Bacilli > Lactobacillales > Streptococcaceae > Streptococcus > Streptococcus jiangnanensis. The sequence continues at coordinate 424,451 of NZ_JBFNFF010000001.1, forward strand.
TTAATAATAGCGATAGCTTCAATTGTTTTAAATTGGTATATTGCTCGAATAGCTTTTACAGGAAATGTAAATGATATTTCGCCTGATTCCAGTAATACGGCATTTCAATTCTATTTAGCTATAGGGTTATCTTTAATTTCGATTGTTCAGGTGATATATGAAAGTGAAAATTACAATTTGAAACGTACGCGTTTTATTAGAGAGAAGATTCAGAAGTATCTACGAGAATACAAAGTAATATATTCTTTGAAAGGAAATATAGAGTTACTTTATTTGTCACTTGCAATTTTGGTACTAGAAGATTTTGAACGGCCTAAATTTATCAGAATTATAGAAAATATTTTGAGAACAAAAACAAGAAATATTGCTCAAAATGATTCCATTGATGATATTGATAGCGTTAGTATTCTTGTGAAACAACTTCAAGATTTGGCTGTTAGTTCAAAAGAAAAGGATAAAATAAAAAAATTGAGGTTTATTATTAAAGAGATAAATTGTTCAGATCAATATATTACTAATGTTATGGAATTGTTTAATACAATTTCTCGATTAGATAGAGATTTTAAAATAGTTGAATCTAATAAATATAATAAGAAGTAAAGTCTAGTAGTAGGAGATTACCATGACCATCACAGGTATTATCGCGGAGTTTAATCCTTTTCATAATGGGCACAAATACTTACTTGAGCAGGCGGAGGGACTGAAAATCGTTGCCATGTCTGGAAATTTCATGCAGCGTGGAGAGCCGGCTATCGTGGACAAGTGGACACGGACCCAGATGGCGCTGGAAAATGGAGCGGATCTGGTAGTGGAATTGCCCTTTTTAGTCAGTGTTCAGGCGGCAGATTTCTTTGGCCAAGGAGCTGTGGATATCTTGGCTCGCTTGGGGATTGATACTCTAGCTTTCGGGACAGAGGAAGTTCTGGATTATCAGAAAGTTGCTGACTTATACACAGAACGAGGTGCTGAGATGGAGAAATTTGTGGAAAATCTGCCTGATTCCCTCTCTTATCCTCAGAAAACCCAAGCCATGTGGCAGGAATTTGCTGGTCTTGATTTTTCAGGCAAGACGCCTAATCATGTCCTTGCTCTCGCCTATGTCAAGGCAGTTGCAGGACGCAACATCAAACTGCATCCGATTCAGCGTCAGGGAGCGGGTTATCATTCTGTAGACAAGGAAGTGGACTTTGCCTCGGCGACAGCTCTGCGTCAGCATCAATCAGACCAAGATTTCTTAGAACGCTTTATGCCTTCTCTTGCCCTCTTTGAGCAGGCGAGTAAGGTGAGCTGGGATGATTATTTTCCCTTGCTCCGCTATCAAATTTTGTCAAATCCAGACCTAACGACCATCTATCAGGTCAATCAAGAAATGGCTGTGCGTATCAAGGATGCTATCAAAAAAGTCCAGTCTGTAGAAGACTTGGTGGAAGTTGTTGCTACTAAGCGCTACACCAAGGCTCGTGTCAGACGCCTCTTGACCTATATCCTGGTGCAGACAAGAGAAAGTGACTTGCCAGAGGGCATCCATGTCCTTGGATTTACAGAAAAAGGCAGACAACATCTCAAGTCTCTAAAAGAGCAGGTCCATCTAGTCAGCCGAATTGGCAAAGAACCTTGGGATGCTATGACTCAAAAGGCAGACCAGATTTACCAACTAGGATACCCAAGCATCGCAGAGCAGAATTTCGGCAGAGTGCCCATTAGAATAGAATCAAACTAAGTCTACTGAAAGGTAGGCTTTTTATTGTATGTTTTAATGAAAATGTCATTTTTAAGTGTTAGAAAGTTTGTTTGGGGATTTTAGAACTTTCTTCTAAAATTCACACAAAACTCTTCAATTTGGGTTTGTGAAAATCGGTTTTTTGTGATAGAATATTAAGGAATGTATGTCATTCGATAAACAAATTTTATGAGGTAAAAACATGGAAATCATGACACTTGCGATTGCTGTTTTTGCCGTCATCATTGGTTTAGTCATTGGATATGTCAGCATCTCAGCTAAGATGAAATCATCTCAAGAAGCTGCAGAGTTGATGCTTCTAAATGCTGAACAAGAAGCAACTAATTTACGAGGACAAGCTGAGCGCGAAGCGGATTTATTGCTAAATGAAGCCAAGAGCGAAAGCAAGTCTCTTAAAAAAGAAGCACTATTGGAGGCCAAAGAGGAAGCCAGAAAATACCGTGAAGAAGTGGACGCTGAATTTAAGTCAGAACGTCAGGAGCTCAAGCAAATTGAAAGTCGTTTGACGGAGAGAGCTACGAGCCTTGACCGCAAAGACGACAATTTGACGAACAAAGAAAAAACACTTGAACAAAAAGAACAAAGTATTTCTGATAGAGCAAAAAACCTTGATGCACGTGAAGAGCAATTAGAGGAAGTCGAAAGACAAAAAGAAGCTGAACTGGAACGTATCGGCTCCCTTTCCCAAACTGAGGCTCGAGATATTATCTTGGCTCAAACAGAGGAAAGCTTGAGCAAGGAAATTGCTAGCCGCATTCGTGAGGCAGAGCAAGAAGTCAAGGAACGTTCAGACAAGATTGCGAAAGATATCTTGGTTCAGGCTATGCAGCGTATCGCTGGTGACTATGTAGCAGAGTCAACAAACTCGACAGTTCACCTACCAGATGATACCATGAAGGGACGCATTATCGGTCGTGAAGGACGTAATATTCGTACCTTTGAAAGTTTGACAGGGGTAGATGTCATCATTGACGACACGCCAGAAGTGGTAACCTTGTCAGGATTTGATCCGATTCGTCGTGAAATTGCTCGTATGACCATGGAAATGTTGCTCAAAGACGGCCGCATCCACCCAGCTCGTATCGAGGAGTTGGTGGAGAAAAACCGTCAAGAGATTGACAATAAGATCCGCGAATACGGTGAGGCTGCTGCCTATGAGATTGGTGCGCCAAACCTTCATCCAGACTTGATGAAGATTATGGGACGCTTGCAGTTCCGTACTTCTTATGGACAAAATGTCTTGCGTCATTCGATTGAGGTTGCTAAGTTATCTGGTATCATCGCCAGTGAACTTGGTGAAAATGCAGCTCTTGCCCGTCGTGCTGGATTCCTTCATGACATCGGGAAAGCTATTGACCGCGAGGTTGAAGGTAGCCATGTTGAGATTGGTACAGAGTTGGCTCGTAAGTACAAGGAACACCCAGTTGTAGTGAATACCATTGCTAGCCACCACGGCGATGTCGAAGCCGAAAGCGTCATTGCAGTGATCGTTGCTGCAGCAGATGCCTTGAGTGCAGCGCGTCCAGGTGCTCGTAGCGAGTCTCTTGAAAGCTACATCAAGCGTCTCCATGACTTGGAAGAAATCGCCAATGGCTTTGAAGGCGTGCAAAATAGCTTTGCCCTTCAAGCAGGACGTGAAATCCGTATCATGGTAAATCCAGGACAAATCAAAGACGACAAAGTCACAATCTTGGCTCACAAAGTTCGTGAGAAAATTGAAAACAATCTCGATTACCCAGGAAATATCAAGGTAACCGTGATCCGCGAACTTCGTGCAGTAGATTATGCTAAATAAATAAGAAAGAGCAGTTGAAATATTACTGCTTTTTTGTTACACTAGATAGAAAGACTGTAGAAGGATAACTGACGCTATCATCACTATCCGAGAGAAATTTTACTTTATTTCACAGACTAACTAAAGGAGACATAATGGCAGACCGAGGCTTGCTAATCGTTTTTTCTGGTCCTTCAGGAGTTGGGAAAGGAACGGTTAGAAGAGAGATTTTTGAGAGTTCTGAGAATCAATTTCAATACTCTGTATCGATGACGACACGTGCGCAACGTCCTGGTGAAGTGGACGGAGTGGACTATTTCTTCCGTACTCGTGAAGAGTTTGAAGAGCTGATTCGTCAAGGTCAGATGTTGGAATATGCAGAATATGTCGGTAACTATTATGGAACTCCTCTGACCTATGTCAATGAAACTCTGGACAAGGGAATCGATGTCTTTCTTGAGATTGAAGTCCAAGGAGCCCTTCAGGTTAAGAAAAAGGTTCCAGATGCTGTCTTTATCTTTCTAACGCCACCAGACTTGGATGAATTGCAAGATCGTTTGGTAGGTCGTGGAACAGATAGCGCTGAAGTGATTGCCCAACGAATTGAAAAAGCCAAGGAAGAAATTGCCCTCATGCGTGAGTATGATTACGCCATTGTCAACGATCAGGTGCCCCTCGCTGCTGAACGTGTCAAGCGTGTGATCGAAGCAGAACACTTCCGTGTGGACCGTGTCATTGGTCACTACCAGGAGATGTTGCCAAAATCTCCAACTACTCGATAAACTATAGGAAACAGGTACAAGCAAATGATGTTAAAACCCTCTATTGATACCTTGCTGGACAAGGTACCATCAAAATATTCACTCGTAATCTTGGAAGCAAAACGCGCCCACGAACTAGAAGCAGGAGCGCCAGCAACTCAAGAGTTTAAGTCTGAAAAATCAACTCTTCGTGCTTTGGAAGAAATCGAGTCTGGAAATGTAACCATTCACCCAGATCCAGAAGGAAAACGTGAAGCGGTTCGTCTCCGTATCGAAGAAGAAAAACGCCGCAAAGAAGAAGAAGAAAAGAAAATCAAAGAGCAAATCGCTAAAGAAAAAGAAGATGGTGAAAAAATTTAAGGTTGGGGGGACTCAATCTTATTTTTTCTATTGCAAGAATGTACTGACAAGGAGGAGGTGAGAAGATGGCAATCGCAAAGATTATTGTGGATGTTCCCCTTATGCAGACGGACCAGCCCTATAGTTATAAGGTCCCTGAGGAATTTGTAGAGATGCTGGAAGTCGGTATGCGGGTTCATGTCCCCTTCGGAAAGGGTAATCGTTTGATACAAGGGATTGTGCTTGGCCTGGAGTCCCAGTCGGATGAAGAGATGGAAGGTCAGGACTTGAAGGAGATTGCAGAGGTGCTAGACTTTTCTCCCGTCTTGACTCAAGAGCAACTCTGGCTGGCTGAGGAGTTACGCAAGTCTGTCTTTTCTTATAAAATCTCCATTCTAAAAGCCATGTTGCCGGGATTTTTAAACTCCAGTTATGATAAGATTCTTTATCCTTTAGAAGGTCTCAGTCAGGCAGACCGAGAGCGTTTGTTTGGTTCAGAAGCTTCGCTCGCCTTTTCTTCTCTAGATTTGGCCAAACAGGCAGAAATGATGCGCTTGACTAGAAAAGGGCTACTCCGTTTAGAATACCAGGCAGTCGATCAAAAGAAGGTCAAGACCCAGTCTTGGTATGAGGTTGATGCTACTCAGCTAGAGCGGATTGAGATTTCTGCGCGTGCTAAGAAAAAGGCAGAGCTGAGAGATTATCTGCTGTCTCATCCTGAAAGTGCTCCTCTGGCTAGCTTGTTAGAATCCTACTCACGGGAGCAAGTCAACTTTTTTGTGGAGCAAGGAGCTTTAACTCTAGTCCAAAAGGAAGTGCAACGTTCAGCTGCTTATTTTGAAGGCATTGAAGCAAGTACACCTTTGGAGCTGAACCCAGAGCAAAGACAAGCTCGCGATGCGGTTGTCAGTGCTATTGGTAGTCAACAGCCTCCATTCCTCCTTCAAGGGATTACAGGAAGTGGGAAAACGGAGGTTTACTTGCAGATTATCCAAGGAGCCTTGGATAAGGGTAAGACGGCTATTTTGCTGGTGCCTGAGATTTCTCTGACGCCACAAATGACGGAGCGTTTTATTGCTCGATTTGGTGAGAAAGTAGCCATTCTTCACTCAGGCCTGTCCAATGGTGAAAAGTACGACGAATGGCGCAAGGTTGAGCGTGGCGATGCCCAAGTTGTTGTTGGCGCTCGATCAGCTATCTTTGCTCCTTTGAAAAATCTAGGTGTTATAATTATCGACGAAGAGCATGAAGCTAGCTACAAACAAGACAGCAATCCCCGTTATCATGCTAGAGAGGTCGCCATTCTACGGGCCCAGTACAATCAAGCAGCCCTAGTCCTTGGCTCAGCGACACCGAGCTTAGAGAGCCGTGCGCGGGCTGGAAAAGGTGTCTATCAACACTTACGTCTGACCCAACGGGCCAATCCTTTAGCCACTATTCCTGAAGTTCAAGTGATTGACTTTCGGGACTATATCGGGCAGAATGAGACATCAAACTTTACGCCTCCTTTGCTAGAGGCCATTCGAGACCGTTTGGATAAAAAAGAACAGGCAGTCCTCATGCTCAACCGTCGGGGTTATTCTAGTTTTGTTATGTGTCGGGAGTGTGGAACGGTAGATAGCTGTCCCAACTGTGATATTTCTCTGACTCTCCACATGGATACCAAGACCATGAACTGCCATTACTGTGGTTTTTCGAAGGGGATTCCTCATGTCTGTCCCAACTGTCAGAGTCGCAGTATTCGTTACTATGGGACGGGGACTCAGAAAGCCTACGATGAGCTAGCAGATCTCTTTCCTCAGGCCCGCATTCTGCGGATGGATGTGGATACGACCCGCAAGAAAGGCAGTCACCAAGTTCTTCTTGACCAGTTTGGCCGAGGGGAAGCAGATATCTTGTTGGGAACTCAGATGATTGCTAAGGGCTTGGATTTTCCCAATGTGACCCTAGTCGGAGTGCTCAATGCGGATACGGCCCTAAACTTGCCTGATTTCCGTTCTTCTGAGAGAACCTTCCAACTCTTAACCCAGGTGGCAGGCCGTGCAGGTCGGGCTGAAAAAGCTGGGCAGGTCTTGATCCAGTCTTACAATCCGGAACACTATGCCATTCGTTTTGCCAAAGATCAGGACTACGAAGGTTTTTATGCTTATGAAATGAGTATCAGACGCCAACTCGGCTATCCGCCTTATTATTTCACGATTGGGATTACCCTCTCTCACAAGAAAGAAGAAGAGGTTGTCAAACGTGTCTATGAGGTCATGGGAATTTTGCGCTCAGGTTTATCGGAAACTAGTAAAATCCTTGGGCCAACGCCAAAACCCATCGCCCGTACCCACAACCTTTATCATTACCAGATTTTGATTAAATACCGTTTAGAAGATGAGCTGGGACAGACTCTCAACCAGGTCTTGGCCTTGACTCAAGAACGGGAAAATAGCGAGCTCCGTCTCAGTATTGACCATGAGCCGCAGCAATTTTTATAAGGAGGAGAAGAAATGACAAAACTAATCTTTATGGGGACACCTGAATTTTCAGCGACAGTTTTGAAGGGGTTGTTATCAGATGACCGTTACGAGATTCTAGCTGTTGTGACCCAGCCAGATCGCGCTGTCGGCCGTAAAAAAGTGATCCAAGAAACCCCAGTCAAGCAGGCTGCCAAAGAAGCAGGCCTTCCCATCTACCAACCTGAAAAATTATCTGGAAGCCCAGAGATGGAAGCTATTATGAAGCTAGGAGCGGATGGGATTGTGACCGCTGCTTTTGGGCAGTTTCTCCCAAGCAAACTTCTTGATAGCATGGACTTTGCAGTCAACGTTCACGCTTCCCTCCTTCCAAAACACCGTGGTGGCGCCCCCATTCATTATGCCTTGATTCAAGGGGATGAGGAAGCTGGTGTGACCATTATGGAGATGGTTAAGGAAATGGATGCAGGAGATATGATTTCCCGTCGCAGTATTCCTATCACTGATGAGGATAATGTTGGAACCTTGTTTGAGAAATTAGCCATTGTTGGTCGTGACTTGCTTTTGGACACCCTTCCTGGCTATATTGCTGGGGAGATCAAACCTGTGCCTCAGGACCCAAGCCAGGTCACTTTCTCGCCAAATATCAAACCAGAGGAAGAAAAATTGGACTGGAATAAGACTAACCGTCAACTCTTTAACCAAATTAGAGGCATGAATCCATGGCCTGTTGCCCACACTTTTCTCAAGGGAGACCGCTTTAAGATTTATGAAGCCCTGCCAGTAGAAGGTCAGGGTAATCCAGGTGAAATCCTCTCTATCGGCAAGAAGGAATTGATTGTCGCAACGGCAGAAGGAGCTTTGTCTCTCAAACAAGTGCAGCCAGCAGGCAAACCTAAGATGGATATTGCTTCCTTCCTCAACGGAGTTGGACGTACATTGACTATAGGAGAACGATTTGGTGACTAAAGTAGAAACGGCTAGAAGTCTAGCTCTAGCAGTGCTAGAGGATGTTTTGGTTAACCAAGCATATTCCAATATTGCCTTAAATAAACACCTCAAGGGCAGTCAACTCTCAGTAGCAGATAAGGGCTTGGTGACAGAGATTGTCTACGGTACGGTAGCCCGAAAACTGACTCTGGAATGGTACCTGTCCCACTTTATCCAAGACAGAGATAAGTTAGATAACTGGCTCTATACCCTGCTCCTTCTGAGCGCCTACCAACTTCGGTATCTGGATAAGATTCCTAATCACGCTGTTGTTAATGAAGCGGTAGATCTAGCCAAAGCCCGTAAAAAAGGCAGTGAAAAATTAGTCAACGCCGTCCTTCGTCGTATCTTGCGAGAAGGTTGGCCAGATATTGACAGCATCAAACGAAAAAATAAGCGTGATTCCATTACCTATTCTCTCCCAGTTTGGCTAGTATCTAAACTTAAGGAAGAATACGGTGAAGAGCGAGCACAAGCCATCTTTAAAGGTCTCTTGGTGCGCAACAAAGCCAGCATCCGGGTGATCAACTTGAGCCGAAAAGAGGAAATCAAAGCTTTGTTAGAGGCGACTGATTCCCCTTTGGCGGCCACTGGTCTGGTCAAGGAGCAAGGCCACTTTGCAGGCCATGATTTGTTTGCGGATGGAGCCATTACCATCCAAGACGAATCCAGTCAACTGGTTGCTCCCACTCTTGATTTACAAGGCCATGAGCAGATTCTAGATGCCTGTGCCGCCCCGGGTGGAAAGACAGCCCATATGGCTTCTTACCTCACATCTGGTAAGGTGACAGCTTTGGATCTTTATGACCACAAGTTGGACTTGATCCAAGAAAACGCCCAACGTCTGGGTGTGGCAGATCGAGTGCAAACGCAAAAATTGGATGCCAGAAAAGTGCATGAGTTTTTCGGTCGGGACTCTTTTGATAAGATTCTAGTAGATGCTCCCTGTTCTGGGATTGGACTTTTACGTCGCAAACCAGACATCAAATACAATAAAGAAACGGCAGATTTCACCTCCTTACAGGAAATTCAGCTGGAAATATTAGGTAGTGTTTGTCAAACACTACGAAAAGGTGGTATAATAACGTATAGTACCTGTACTATTGTCTCGGAGGAGAACTTTCAAGTCGTTGAGGCATTTTTAGAAAGTCATCCCGAGTTCGAGCAGGTTAAACTAGAACACGAATGTAAAGATATCCTGAAAGATGGCTGTATCCTGATTACTCCAGAATTGTATGGAAGTGATGGATTCTTCATTAGCCAATTTCGCAAGATATCAGAATAGGAAGGAACTGACACAATGGAAATAGCATTATTAACAGATGTTGGTCAGAAACGGACAAATAATCAGGACTATGTCAATCACTTTGTCAACCGAGCAGGACGCACTATGATCATCTTGGCTGACGGGATGGGAGGCCACCGTGCAGGTAATATCGCTAGTGAGATGGCGGTCACAGATCTCGGTGTGGCTTGGGTGGATACCCAAATCGACTCAGTCAATGAAGTTCGTGAGTGGTTTGCCCACTACCTGGAGATTGAAAATCAAAAAATTCACCAACTAGGTCAGGACGAAGCATACAGAGGCATGGGAACAACGCTAGAAGCTGTTGCTTTTATTGACAACCAAGCCATCTATGCTCACATTGGAGATTCTCGTATCGGTTTGATTCGTGGAGAAGAATACCACCAGTTGACCAGTGACCATTCTTTGGTCAATGAATTGCTCAAGGCTGGTCAATTGACTCCAGAAGAAGCAGAAACTCACCCTCAAAAGAATATCATTACCCAGTCCATCGGGCAAAAAGATGAAATCCAGCCAGATTTTGGGATGATTACACTGGAGTCAGGAGATTATCTCTTGCTCAATAGTGACGGCTTGACCAATATGATTTCGGCAAGCGAGATTTATGATATCGTAACCAGTGATATTTCCCTAGCAGACAAGGCGGCAACCCTTATTCGCTTCGCTAACAATGCAGGAGGTTTAGACAACATTACGGTTGCCCTTGTTTACATGAACGAGGAGGCAGCAGAATGATCCAAATCGGCAAGATTTTTGCCGGGCGGTATCGGATTGTCAAGCAGATTGGTCGAGGAGGCATGGCAGATGTTTACTTGGCCAAGGATTTGATCCTAGACGGGGAAGAAGTGGCAGTGAAGGTCCTGAGGACCAACTACCAGACGGACCCGATTGCTGTGGCACGTTTCCAACGTGAAGCGAGAGCCATGGCGGATCTGGACCATCCTCATATCGTTCGGATAACAGATATTGGTGAGGAAGACGGTCAACAGTACCTAGCTATGGAATACGTAGCAGGCCTTGACCTCAAGCGTTATATCAAAGAACACTATCCTCTTTCAAACGAAGAAGCAGTTCGGATCATGGGACAAATCCTCTTGGCCATGCGTTTAGCCCATACTCGAGGAATCGTTCACCGAGATTTGAAACCTCAAAATATCCTCTTGACACCTGACGGCACAGCTAAGGTCACGGACTTTGGGATTGCCGTAGCCTTTGCGGAAACCAGTCTGACCCAGACCAACTCAATGTTAGGCTCTGTTCATTATTTGTCACCTGAGCAAGCACGTGGATCTAAAGCGACCTTCCAGAGTGATATCTATGCAATGGGGATTATCTTCTATGAAATGCTGACGGGACATATCCCTTATGATGGGGATAGCGCGGTTACGATTGCCCTCCAGCATTTCCAGAAGCCACTTCCGTCCGTCATAGCTGAAAACCCATCTGTCCCTCAGGCTTTAGAAAATGTTGTCATCAAGGCGACTGCTAAGAAGCTGTCAGACCGTTATCAGTCTGTTTCAGAAATGTATGTGGACTTGTCAACTAGCTTGTCTTATAATCGTCGGAATGAACCGAAACTGGTCTTTGACGATGCGAGTAAGGCAGACACTAAGACTTTACCTAAAGTTCCACAAAGTACACTGACATCGATTCCTAAAGCTCCGGCGCAGGAAGAACGCCCTCAGCCAAAGAAACCAACTCAACCAGTGGCAGAGCCGGCTCCAGCGCCAAAGCCAGCTAAGAAACGGAAGTTTAAGGCTCGCTATATGATTCTTTTGGCCAGTCTTCTATTGGTTGCAGCCTCTTTAATCTGGATTTTGTCTAGAACACCTGCAACGATTCCCATTCCTGATGTGGCTGGACAAACTGTTGCAGAGGCCAAAGAAGCACTCAAAAAATCCAAGTTTGAAGCCGGTGAAGAAAAGTCAGAGGCCAGCGATACAGTAGCGCAAGGACGTGTTATTCGAACGGATCCAGAAGCTGGTAGTGGTCGAAAAGAAGGAACCAAGGTTAATTTGATCGTTTCTTCTGGGAAGCAATCCTTCCAATTGAGCAATTATGTCGGACGTAAGTATACGGAAGTTGTAGCTGAACTCAAGGAGAAGAAGGTTCCTGAAAATCTAATCAAGATGGAAGAGGAAGAATCCAGCGAAAGTGAACCTGGAACCATCCTTAGACAGACTCCTGCTTCGGGTTCGACTTATGATCTCTCAAAAGCTACTACGATTACCTTAACAGTAGCTAAGAAGGTGACTAGTGTCAGCATGCCGAACTACATCGGTTCAAGCCTCGAGTTTACAAAGAATAACTTGACTCAGATTGTCGGTGTGAAGGAAGCAAATATTGAGGTTGTAGAAGTATCGACTGCTCCTGAAGGAACGGCAGAAGGAACTGTTGTAAGTCAAACGCCAAGAGCAGGAGAACAGGTTGATCTTGCAAGTACGCGTATCAAACTTTCTATCTACAAACCAAAAACACCACCATCAACTTCATCCTCTAACCCTGCCCAACGTGGGAACCAGGGTTCTCCTACAAGTCCAAACCAGGGGAACCAACAAGGAAATCAACAAGGGAATACTCCTTCTAGCAGTTCATCCAATAGTGAAGGAACTCACGAAAGTTCTCGAGATTAAACGAATCTTTGTCATGATTTCATGACAAAGATTTTTTTTCACAAGATTTTGTGATAAAATATAGGAAGTAGGAAAAAGGAGGAGAAAATGGACGAATCGAGAGAGTTAAATGCTGTCATTGATGTGATTATGCTAGCTGGAACCATTCTCTTGAAAAGTGGTTCGGAGATTCATCGGGTTGAGGACACCATGATTCGCATTGCCCATTCACAGGGAATAGTGGATTGCAATGTTCTTGCCATGCCCGCAGCTATTTTCTTTTCGATTGAAAACACCAATATTTCTCGGATGAAACGGGTAACCTCGTCCTCTTATAACATTGAAAAAGTCTGTGATGTCAACCAAGTATCACGGGAGCTTGTGGGCGGTAAAATCAATCTCTCAACAGCCTTTAAAAAGCTGAAAGAAATCGGCAATCAAGCCTTACCTTATACCAAGTTCCAAGTGACCGTAGCAGCGACCCTCAGTGCCCCTTTCTTCTCGATTATGTTTGGGGGCAATGTCTATGACGCTTTTGGCGCAGCTATTGCGACCTTATTTGGATTTGCCTTCTCTCTCTACGTAGAGAAGTTTATCCGCATTCCTTTTGTAACGGCCTTTGCGGGTGCCTTTGTTTTCGGATTGATCGCCCAGTTCTGGGCCCGCTACACAGGATTTCCTTCGACGGCAGACCTAATCATAGCAGGAGCGGTCATGCCTTTTGTTCCAGGGATTGCTCTGACAAATGCGGTACGGGATATCATGACCAACCATATCAACTCTGGTATGAGCAAGATGTTTGAATCTTTGCTCATTACCCTCGCTTTAGGGGCAGGCACATCTGTCGCCCTGGTTTTGATGACATAAGATGACTCTAACAAGTATTTTGCTCCAAGCAGTGGCGAGTTTACTCGCCATTATCACCTTTCTAATCGTACTGAATGTTCAACGCTCCATGCTCCTACCTGGTGGTGTTTTGGGAATGGGCGTTTGGCTCCTCTATCTCGTGCTCAAAGAACCAACCAATGTTATTATTGCGACCTTTATCGCAGCAGTAATTGGCTCTTGCATCAGTCAGATTTTAAGTATTGTCTATAAGACACCAGCGGTAGTTTTTGTCTTGGCCATTCTTGCTCCCTTGGTGCCAGGTTATTTATCCTATCGAACGACAGCTTTCTTTGTGACAGGCGATTACAGCCATGCAATTGCTAGCGCGACTTTGGTGGTTATGTTAGCTCTTGTTATTTCTATTGGAATGGCAAGTGGAACGGTAATTCTAAAGCTTTATTACTACATCCGAAAACAACGAGGAATCTCTTCCTAATACAATCAAAGCAAAGACTTGATTTGTTGAATCAAGTCTTTTTTCTCTCTTTTGTTCCTATTTGTGATAAAATAGAATGAAACGATTTTTTACAATGAATGAAAAAACAGAGGTAAATATGACAATCGGTATTGATAAGATTGGTTTCGCGACCAGTCACTATGTCTTGAAATTACAAGACTTAGCAGAAGCGAGGGGAGTTGACCCCGAAAAATTTAGCAAGGGCCTCTTGTTAAATGAAATTAGTATTGCGCCACTGACTGAGGACATTGTTACCTTGGCTGCTAGTGCAAGCAACTCTATTTTAACAGACAAAGAAAAAGAAGAAATCGATATGGTCATCGTGGCGACCGAGTCAGGGATTGACCAGAGTAAGGCAGCGGCAGTCTTTGTTCATGGCTTGTTAGGCATTCAGCCTTTCGCTCGGAGCTTTGAAATCAAAGAAGCCTGCTATGGAGCGACAGCTGCCCTTCATTATGCTAAATTGCATGTGGAGAATTCACCAGAATCAAAAGTCCTAGTCATTGCCAGTGATATTGCCAAGTATGGTGTGGGAACTCCTGGTGAGCCAACTCAGGGTGCTGGAAGTGTGGCGATGTTGATCACCCAGAATCCGCGCATTATGGCCTTTAACAATGATAATGTTGCCCAAACGCGCGACATCATGGATTTCTGGCGTCCGAACTATTCAAGCACTCCTTATGTAAACGGCATGTACTCGACCCAACAGTATCTTGATTGCCTGACAACGACTTGGGATGAATACAAGAAACGCTATGATTGGACTATGGATGACTTTGCGGCTATCTGCTTCCACTTGCCTTATCCTAAGTTAGCCTTAAAAGGCTTGCGCAAGATGATGGACAAAACTTTGTCTAAAGAAAAACAGGATAGTTTGCAAGAGAACTTTGACAAGTCCATTCTCTATAGTCAGATGATTGGGAATATCTACACAGGTTCCCTCTTTCTCGGCCTCCTCTCTCTTTTGGAAAATGCAGAGACTTTGAAGGCTGGAGATAAAATTGCCCTCTACAGTTACGGAAGTGGAGCGGTTTCAGAGTTCTTTAGTGGAGAGCTGGTCGAAGGCTATGAGGCCTATCTCGACAAAGAGCGCTTGAGCAAACTCAAACAACGTACAGCATTGTCTGTTGCAGACTATGAAAAAGTCTTTTTCGAAGAGGTGCAGTTGGATGAATCTGGTTCAGCCCAATTTACAGCTTATGAAAATCAAGACTATGCCTTGGTTGAAATTGTCGACCACCAACGCCGTTATAGCAAGGTTGAAAAATAATGAAGTTAAGTTGGAATGGATTTTCTAAAAAATCATACCATGAGCGCCTGGAGTTGCTGAAAGCTCAGGCGCTCCTTAGTCCTGAAAGGCAAACCAGTCTCGAGCAGGATGAACAAGTCAGCTTGGCTGTTGCAGACCAGCTGAGTGAGAATGTGGTGGGAACTTTTTCTCTGCCTTATTCCATCATTCCAGAGCTTGTGGTGAACGGTCAGGACTACACAGTTCCCTATGTGACAGAAGAACCGTCTGTGGTTGCTGCAGCCAGCTATGCCAGCAAAATCATCAAACGGTCAGGTGGCTTTACTGCTCAAGTACATCAGCGCCAGATGATCGGTCAGGTAGCCCTTTATCAAGTTGCTGAACCTGAAAAAGCGCAAGAGAAGATTGCCAACAAGAAAGTGGAGCTCTTGGAACTTGCCAATCAAGCCTATCCTTCTATCGTCAAACGTGGTGGCGGGGCGCGTGATTTGCATGTAGAGCAGATCAAGGGAGAAACAGACTTTCTCGTTGTCTATCTCCATGTCGATACTCAGGAAGCCATGGGAGCCAATATGCTCAACACCATGCTGGAGGCTTTGAAACCAGTCTTAGAAGAACTCAGTCAGGGACAGAGTCTCATGGGAATTTTGTCCAACTACGCGACCGATTCTCTGGTGACTGCAAGCTGTCGTATCGCCTTTCGCTACTTGAGCCCTCAAAGGGACCAAGGACGAGAAATTGCGGAGAAAATAGCTTTGGCTAGCCAGTTTGCGCAGGTTGATCCCTACCGAGCGGCTACCCATAATAAAGGAATTTTTAATGGTATCGATGCCATTTTGATTGCCACGGGTAATGACTGGCGGGCCATCGAAGCTGGGGCTCATGCCTTTGCCAGTCGAGATGGACGTTATCAAGGCCTTAGTCGATGGAGTCTAGATAGGGACTCAGAAGAATTGGTCGGTGAGATGACCTTACCTATGCCGGTAGCGACCAAGGGTGGCTCTATCGGTCTCAACCCTCGTGTAGCCCTCAGTCATGAACTACTGGGAAATCCTTCAGCTAAGGAATTGGCTCAGATTATCGTGTCCATCGGTCTTGCCCAAAACTTTGCGGCCCTCAAAGCCTTGGTAAGTACGGGCATCCAGCAAGGCCACATGAAATTACAGGCCAAATCCTTAGCTCTCCTAGCTGGTGCTAGTGAGTCCGAAGTTGCTCCCCTCGTTGAGCGCCTCATCGCAGATAAAACCTTTAACTTAGAGACAGCCCAGCGCTATCTCGAAAACTTAAGATCATAAAAAAACTCAGACGAATTCGTCTGAGTTTTCTTGTGTTTATACTCAATGAAAATCAAAAAGCAAACTAGGAAGCTAGCCGTAAGCTGCTCAAAACACTGTTTTGAGGTTGTAGATGGACGCTGACGTGATTTAAAGAGATTTTCGAAGAGTATTAAATACTTTTTCCTGGTAATAGGGTGACGGGTAAAAAGTAACCAGTTGTTGCAACTTCCTTGCCTTCAATCTTCTGCAAGAGGAGATCGACAGTGAGGTGGGCAATCTCTTTCATAGGTTGCTTAATCGTTGTCAGGTGAGGATAGTAGTTCTCGATAAAGTAAGTTCCATCATAGCCGATGACCTTGAGCTCTTCAGGAACAGAAATTCCCAGCTCTTGAGCGATTTTGATAACCAGGATAGCTGTCAAATCATCCGAAGCAAAAATCGCATCTGGTTTCTGATGGGTCAAGATATTCTTGATTTCCATTTCTTTTCTGACGGGAGAAAAGTCACTCGAAACATTGATAATAGGCGCTTTCGGGAGAACCGATGCAAAACCAGCATGGCGCAGTCCAGTAGGTGAGTTCGAGTTGTCATTCCCTGTAATCATAATGATAGACTGGGCGCCTGTCTTGACCAAGGTTTGGGCTGCGAGGACCCCGCCGCCGTAGTTATCAGAGGAGACAACAGGGATGTCTGGAGACAAGTTTCGGTCAAAGGAAATAATCGGTGCCGTCACACGATTGTAGTCTTCGATTCCCAAGTTGTGACTTCCAGAAATGATACCATCGACCTGGTTGGCCTCCAGCATTTCAATGTACTCCCGTTCTTTTTCAGAGTCGTGTTCGCTGTTACAGATGATGGTCTTGTAGCCATTTTTGAAGAGTTGGTGTTCCAATTTGTCAATCAACTCCGCATAAAAGACGTGACTGATGTTTGGAAAAATAAGTCCAATCAACTTGGCAGATTTTCCTTGGAGGCTTCGAGCCAGATTATTGGGCTTGTAGCCCAATTCTCGCATGGCTTCATTAACCTTTTGAATGGTTTTCTCAGATAGATACCCCTTTTTATTGATGACCCGTGAGACGGTAGTAGGGCTGACGCCTGCAAGTTTTGCGACATCAGTTAGTTTTGCGACCATAATCTAATTCATAGTAAGTTCCAGTTGGGTTTCCAGACTTGATCAGGATACCATTTTGGTTCGCATGTGGGAAGACACGACCAGAAAATACTTTTTCTCCTTTATTGATGAAAATTTCAAAGACTGACTTGTCGATGAAGATAGTGGCAGTAGTAGCTTGGTTATCGATAGGGCAAGAACGAGTTGTACCAAATTCTTGGGCGTACTGTTCACCAGCCTGACTACGATCCACTGTCACCTGTCCATTGACAAGGTCAAAGTTGATTGAAAGCCCCTTGCCTTCTTTATCAGCAAGTAAGACAATCTCGCTTTGGCTATTGGCCTCCAAGTTGAGCTCGAGTTCATAGGTATTATTGGTTTGGGTACGATTTGAGAAGCCCTCTTCAGAAGAACGAAGTTCTTTGATGGCTGCGACAGGATATTGGTAGAGTTTGCCATCTTTGATAGTGAGTTCTTTGACCAATGAGAAGGTTCCTTGGTGGTCAAAACAGTCAGATGGGTAAGAAACATCTGGTAACCCAAGCCAACTTACTGCTAGTGCACGTCCATCTGGAGCGTTGAAGGCTTGCGTTGCATAGGCTTCAAAACCATAGTCTAGATTTTGCAATGGAGACACATCGACCATTTTGGTATTTTCAGGATCAAAGGAAGCCCCGATTTTGCACATGTTTGGATAGATATTGTCATAGTCTAGAACAGCCTTATCTAATCCTTGTGGGCAGTAGAGAAGGACAGGTTGCTCCTCTACAAAGACCAGATTTGGACATTCCATCATGTAGGCAGTGCGGTCGTTAGCAAAGTCAAGGTCACCAATCGCTTGCCAGTTGGTGTAGTCATTATCTATAGCCTTATAGAGACGGACGAAGCCTTTTTTCTCCAAGTCCTGTCCACCGACGATGGCATAATATTGACCTTTAAAGTTAAAAATTTGCGGATCGCGGAAGTGGTCAGTAGAGTCTGCTGGCTGGTCAATCAAGATCTTGTCAATCTTTGTAATTTTGCCATCTTTATCCATCAAAGCCCCAATCTGGTAGGGGTGACGGATCCAGTTTTCATCACGGACATTTCCAGTATAAAATAGGAACAACTGATCGCCGAACTGCATGGCAGAACCAGAGTAGGCACCGTGGCTATCTAATGGAGTATCTGGCAAAATTTTGACTCCAGTTTCTGTAAAGTGCACTAAATCATCACTTTCAAGCTGCACCCAAGACTTCAACCCATGGGCTGCACCGAAGGGGAAGTTTTGGTAAAAGAGAATCCATTTGCCATCAAAATAAGAAAAACCATTTGGATCATTGAGAAGGCCCATTTTAGGCTCGACATGGTAACGAGTATGCCAAGGAGATTGTGCCATCTTTTCCTTGATTTGCTTGATTTCATCATTAGACCAGTTTTCATAGCGTCTGTAACGGCGCTCGGTTGTCCATTCCATTTTATCTTTCCTCCATAAGTTCTGCTATCTTAATAGTAACCGTTTTCGACCAAAAAAGCAAGTCTTTTATGTTAAAAAATAGCAAAAAATGTCAAACGATTATCATAAAATAAAAGAAGAGGATTCAGCTAACTTTCACGAAAAAATGAAAGAAAATGAAAAATAAAAGCTTTGAACCCTCTAATAACAAGATATTTTTATGAGTAAATAGGAGAACTCAGTCAAAAACTATCATAAAGGAATATAAAGAAGAGGAGAAAAATAAAAAATTCTGCAAAACGCTTGACATATTTTAGAAACGTGATAAAATAATAGTCGTAGGGCGAATAAAATCGCTTTCAAACAAGAACAAAATTTTATAAGGAGATTTTTGCAAATGAACAATCAGGATATTGCAAAAAAGGTCATCGAAGCCCTTGGTGGACGTGATAATGTCAACAGTGTAGCCCACTGTGCAACTCGTCTACGTGTCATGGTCAAAGATGAAGGGAAAATCAAGAAGGAAGTGATTGAGAACTTGGATAAAGTTCAAGGAGCTTTCTTTAACTCAGGCCAATACCAAATCATCTTTGGTACTGGTACAGTAAACAAGATGTACGACGAAGTGGTTGCACTTGGTTTGCCAACATCTTCTAAAGAAGATATGAAAGCAGAAGCTGGTAAACAGGGAAACTGGTTCCAACGTGCAATCCGTACTTTCGGTGACGTTTTTGTACCACTTTTGCCAGCAATCGTTGCGACTGGTTTGTTTATGGGAATTCGTGGGGCTATTGTTCAAGATCAAGTTTTGGCTTTGTTTGGAACAACTGCAGAAGCCTTTAAAGCAACAAACTTCTATACTTATTCAGTTGTATTGACAGATACGGCCTTCGCCTTTTTCCCAGCCTTGATCTGTTGGTCAGCCTTTCGTGTATTCGGTGGAAATCCTTTGCTTGGTTTAGTCTTAGGATTGATGATGGTTAACTCATCCTTGCCAAATGCTTGGGCTGTTGCTTCAGGTGATGCTCAACCAATTATCTTCTTCGGCTTTATCAAAGTTGTCGGATATCAGAACTCAGTTTTACCTGCTTTCTTCGTCGGATTGACCGGTGCGAAACTTGAAAAGTGGCTCCGTAAGCGTATTCCAGATGTATTAGACTTACTCCTTGTACCATTCTTGACTTTCTTAGTAATGTCTATTTTGGCCTTGTTTGTCATTGGACCTGTATTCCATGAAGTTGAAAGCTACGTCAAAGTCGCTACTGTTTGGTTGCTCAGTCTCCCAATGGGTCTAGGTGGATTAATCCTTGGTGGTGTTCATCAGGTTATCGTCGTTACGGGTGTTCACCATATCTTCAATCTATTGGAGTCTAACCTAGTTACTTCTACAGGTTCAGATCCTCTTAATGCTATTATTACAGCAGCTATGACTGCTCAACTTGGAGCAACTCTTGCTGTTGGTGTGAAAACAAAGAATCCAAAAATTAAAGCTCTTGCCTTCCCAGCTGCTCTTTCTGCTGGACTTGGTATCACTGAACCAGCTATTTTTGGTATCAATCTTCGCTATGGTAAACCATTTATCATGGGGCTTATCGCCGGTGCTGCGGGTGGTTGGTTAGCAAACATTCTAGGTTTGGCAGGTACTAGCTTTGGTATTACGATCATTCCTGGAACACTTCTCTACATCAATGGTCAACTTCTCCAGTATATCTTTATGGTCCTAGTAACAACTGCCCTTGGTTTCGGATTGACTTATGCTTTTGGTTATAAAGAAGAAACAGAAGTGGCAGAAGAAACAGTTTCTGAAGAAGCTACAGAGGCAAATGAAGAAATTCCAGTAGCTCCTCAAAATGAAACAATCCAAACTCCAATCGTTGGGGACGTAGTTGCTCTTGAGAATGTTGATGATCCAGTCTTTTCAAGTGGTGCAATGGGACAAGGGATCGCTGTAAAACCAAGCCAAGGCGTGGTTTACGCACCAGCTGATGCAGAAGTATCAATCGCCTTTGCTACAGGACATGCTTATGGTTTGAAGACAGCAAACGGAGCTGAAATCTTGATCCACGTTGGTATCGATACGGTGACTATGAACGGTGAAGGATTTGAACAAAAAGTTTCTCAAGGCGACAAGGTTAAAGCTGGTGATGTTCTTGGAACCTTTGACTCAAACAAAATCGCTGCTGCAGGTCTTGATGATACAACAATGGTTATCGTTACAAACACGGCTGACTACGCTTCTGTGACACCAGTCGCAAGTGGTTCAGTTGTCAAGGGCGACGCGATCATCGAAGTGAAAGCCTAATCCTCTTCAAAAATCAAATCTAAAAACAAAACGAACAAATGACATGTTTGTTCGTTTTTGCTTGAATGGTAAGATTTACAGAGGAAAATCTAAAATATTGAGAAATCTAGCCCTTTAAAATGTGCTATAATAGAGAAAACAAAGATAAGAGGTTTATCATGACAAAATTATATGGAAGCTTAGAAGCGGGCGGTACAAAGTTTGTCTGTGCTGTCGGAGATGAAAATTTTAACATTGTAGAAAAAACACAATTTCCAACAACAACTCCTATCGAGACTATCGATAAAACCATCGAATTCTTTTCTAAATTCGATAATCTTGCAGGCCTTGCCATCGGTTCCTTTGGTCCTATTGATATCGACAAAAACTCAAAAACCTATGGCTTTATCACAACGACTCCAAAACCTCACTGGGCAAATGTAGACCTACTTGGTGCCCTACGTCGTGCCCTCAACGTACCCATGTATTTCACCACTGACGTAAATAGCTCTGCCTATGGTGAAGTAGTTGCTCGTAACAATGCTGGTGGTCGTATCGAAAACTTGGTTTACTACACGATCGGTACAGGGATTGGTGCAGGTGTTATCCAACGTGGTGAGTTTATCGGAGGTGTCGGTCACCCTGAGATGGGTCACTACTATGTGGCTAAACACCCAATGGATGTAGAAAAAGAATTTAACGGCGTCTGTCCTTTCCATAAGGGTTGTTTGGAAGGCTTTGCGGCTGGACCAAGTCTAGAAGCTCGTACAGGTATTCGTGGTGAAAACATCGAACTCAACAGTTCTGTCTGGGATGTTCAAGCCTACTACATCGCTCAGGCTGCGGTCAATGCTACAGTGACTTTCCGTCCAGACGTCATCGTCTTTGGTGGTGGCGTTATGGCCCAACAACACATGCTGGACCGTGTACGTGAGAAATTTACAGCTCTTCTAAATGGATACCTACCAGTACCAGACGTACGTGACTATATCGTGACTCCAGCAGTCGCAGGCAATGGTTCTGCCACACTTGGGAACTTTGTCCTTGCTAAGAGTGTTTCAAAATAAAATAAACAAAACATCCGCTTGGGAAACCAAACGGATGTTTTCTTTGAAGACAATTTTTTTTGAGCCTTTCCTTAAGTGATGACGGACGGTAGCGACTTTCTTCGAAATTCCATACCTAAACTTTGAGCCTAATGTCTCAAAGTTTCCGAACACCTGAAACCATTAGATTTCAGGTGTTTTTATCACGGCAGAAAGGCTAGGTAAGTCCTCGATTCACTATCGAAAAATAGGCATGATTTCCATACCAAAGTATATTTAGTATCAGGCTATTTTCTATTTATGTTCTAAAAGTCCGCTTGGGAAACCAAACGGATTTTTCTATTCTCAAAACATCTGCCAGAAGAAATCAATAATATAGGTCAAACCATAAGTATAAACCACTAGGGTAAAGGGCTTGGTCAGAATGATGATAATCATATAGCGCTTGAAGGTCATCTTGGTGAGGGCAGCCAGCATACAGAGAAAGTCAGCTGGGCTAACTGGCCAGATCATCATAAAGATAAAGAACCGCTCGAAACGATTACCCTTATCTAGCCAACCAATGTACTTGTCATAGGTACGCTTGCTGACGACGGACTGGACAAAGGCAGCTCCGTAGAGGCGTACCAGGTAAAAGATAATGGCACAGCCAATCACGATGCCGATATAGTTGTAGATGGTTCCGATGATGTGGCCGTAAATAAAGACCCCAGCCACTGAGGTCAAAGCTCCCGGAATAATCGGAACAACAGTTTGTAGGATCTGTAAAAAGATAAAGAGTGGTGGCCCCCAGACTCCAGCTTGCTGGATAAAGGCTGATAGGGTTTCCTTTGATTGTAAAACACCCGCCTGATAGGCCCAAATACAGAAAATCAAGGTGCCGACTCCCCCGACGATAGATGAGATATTGATGACTTGCTGTAGAAGGGGAGAAACAGCTTTCATTTGCTTATGCTGTGACATAGAAACTCCTTATAGATAGTATGATTCTACTATACCATATTTTATGGAGAAAAACTATCTGGATTATCTGACTGGAGAAATAAGTGTGGTAAAATGAGAATAAGAAAATGACGGTATAGAATGAGGGGTATCATGTTAGGTTTAAACTTTAAAGGAAGCTGGCGCCAATATCAAAAACAGGTCTTGGATTGTTTTCAGGACTATCAAGCAGACGGTCATGTTCATCTAGTGGCCGCTCCAGGGTCTGGAAAGACAACCATTGGTATCGAGCTAATCGCTCGTTTTGGCAACCCAGCCCTCATCTTAGTTCCGACTGTCACCATTCGCGAACAATGGGTAGATAGGATCCAAACTGCTTTTCTAGAGGATGGTCAGAGGCTTTCAGACCTCGTTTCCCAAAACTTAAAGGAGATGAAGGCATTAACAATTGTGACCTATCAGGCTTTTCATAGTGCCATGAACCAACTTCAATCACAAGAAGATGGAGAAGCAGAGGATTTTGTGGGGTTTGATTTGCTTGCAAGCCTAAGAGCTCAGAAAGTTGCGACTCTTTGTTTGGACGAATGCCACCACCTGCGCAATGAATGGTGGAAAAGTCTGGAAGCCTTTCGCAAGCAGTATGGACCGCTGAAACTCATCTCCCTGACAGCCACACCACCTTATGACAGCGAGCCAGAACTCTGGGAACGCTATATCCGTATGTGTGGGGAGATTGATCAAGAAATCACGGTACCTGAACTAGTCAAGGAAGACACTCTTTGCCCTCATCAGGATTTTGTCTATATGTGTTCACCAACAGCTGAAGAGGCGGAACGTCTCAAACGGTTTGAGGAGACTAAGTGGGACTATATTCACCACCTTATAGTTGATCCTGATTTTCAAACATTTGTAGCAGGGTCTAAGGTCCTCAAAGGGGATATTTCATCTGATTTGCTCTTAGAAGATCCCAAGTACTTGTCTGCTATGTTGATTTATATGCATTCTCAGGGTTTAACGATTCCTTCCTCTTTACAAAATTTACTGCGAACCCAGAAGCTTCCAGCATTGACCTCCTACTGGCTGGAGACGCTGTTGCAGAGCATACTCTATCAGACACCAGATTGGTATGAGGATCCAGATGGATATAGGAAAAAGTTAGAGGCTGACTTGAAGGCGCGTGGGTTGGTGGAAAAACGTCAGGTTTATCTGGTTAAGTCCAAGGCTTCTGACCAGCTTTTAACCCAATCTCTGGGGAAGTTGTCTGCCATTGCCGATATCTTTTTGACGGAGTATGAGAGTCTAGGTCAGGAACTGAGACAGTTAGTACTAGCTGACTATATTCGCAAGGATTTTGCTACTTATCTGGGAGATAATCAGGCAACCATTTCTCAGTTGGGGGTTCTCCCTTATTTTGAAAGCATTCGTCGAAAAGCTCAGGAGCAAGAGATACCTGTGTCTTTGGCTGTCTTGTCAGGTAGTGTCGTTATTTTGCCTACCGATGTAGCAGCAGAGTTGAAGGAGCTCTTGCCTCAGGTTCCTCTTAGTTTCTCATCTATTGGTCACTTAGATCCAAAAGATTATGTGCAGGTAGGTTTTCCGAGCTCAGCTAAGGGAATCGTAGCGGCAGTGACGGACCTTTTTCAACGAGGACAGATTCAAGTCCTAGTCGGAACCAAATCTCTCCTCGGAGAGGGTTGGGATGCTCCTTGTGTTAATTCCCTAATCCTCGGAAGCTTTGTGGGGAGCTTTATGCTGAGTAACCAGATGCGCGGGCGTGCCATTCGTATCTGGCCGGGGCATCCAGAAAAGACCAGCAACATCTGGCATCTGGTAGCCGTTCAAGCGCAAGCACTTATCACTCTTCCTGGTGAGGAGCCTAGACCAGAGAGCAATCAGGATCTGCAGACCTTGTCGCGACGGATGGAGCATTTTCTTGGATTGGCTTATAATCAGGAGAGTATTGAGACCGGTTTGGATCGTTTGGATTTTCCAAAGCCCCCTTTTAAGAAAAAGCAAATTAGTGAGTACAATGAGCGAGTTAAGAGTCTCTCCAAGGATCGAGCAGGCTTGAGACTAAAATGGCAGGAAGCTCTTGTCGTAGCGGATCAGTTCGAGATAGTTACAGAAGTCGCAACCCAAAAACAGAAAATCCCAGTTATGCTCTTGCTTGATGCATTAAAATGGGTTCGCATGTCATTGCTCTTGTTGGCAGTAGATTTGTTGGTCTTGCTATTTAGACTGAGACTGATTGGTGTTTGGTGGCTTACAGCAGCCTGTCTCCTCTTTTTGGTCTTTGCATCTTGGCGCTACCTCCGTTATAAAAGTCCCTATAAACGTTTGCAATCTCTGGGTGAGCAGATCCGAAAGGCTCTGCTAGATTCAGAGCATCTAACGGACGATCAATCCCGTGTTCATGTAGAGGAGGACAAGGAAAATTATATGGTTTTCGCCTATCTCAAGGGAGGAAGCATGAGGGACAAGGAGCTGTTTGCGCAGACTGTGGGAGAGTTCTTTGCTCCAGTGGACAATCAGCGCTATCTCTTGAAGGCAGAGAAAGTCCGACAAGGTCAGTCACTTTACTATGTCGTGCCTAGTCTTTTTGACAAGCGCAAGGAAGAAGCACAGAAATTCCTCGACTTTCTGAGACCAACTATCGGACGTTATCACCTCGTCTATACACGAACAGAGGCCGGGCGGAAAATCCTTCTCGAAGCTCGTATCAAAGCTCTCTCCAATAAAAATGACCGTACCTTGACTAAGAAGAAGGTTAAAAGCCGGTTGGAGTAGGGGAGGTAAAATATTACCTCTCTACAAAATAAAAAAGCAAAGGGAGAAAATATGGCAGATACAATTTTAATTTTAGGTAATGGCTTTGATATTGCTATGGATCGAAAAACAAAGTATACAGATTTTATTGACTTTGAAAAACAATTATTCTCTAATCCAAATGAGGAGTTACTGAAGTTCCTAAAATCTAAAAATATTAGTATTGAGAAATACAGAGATAATTTATATTTGAAATTTATTAATGAGAATAAAGATACACTTGGGGATAATTGGTCAAATCTTGAAACTATGATTTCTCAACTTGCAGATGCAATAATGTATTTTAAAGAAAATAATGATTTAATATTCAAAGTTGCTACTACAGGACGAATTTGGTTATTGGAAGAGAAATTGTTACAAGAAAAAAATTATAGGTCAAAATTATATATTGCAAATATGTTTTCTTCACTATTTTATGAAAAAAGCTGGAGTTCTTTAGAAAGAGAAGTCGCACTGGAAAAGTTGAATAATGAATTTATCAATCAACTTGATCTATTGATTGAATTGTTAGAAATATATTTATCTTATATAGACTTTCTTGATTTTGAAGTTAGAAACATTAAATCCAAGCCAACAGCTTTGGATGCAGTACCTCATTTATTAAGTTCTTATGTTTTAAACTTTAATTATACCAATACGTCAAGTTATTTATTTGGAACTGTTGAAGAAAGAACTCATTTTATACATGGTCGAATTGATTTAGATAGAACTTTCAGTCGCATCAATACTATGGTCTTTGGAATTGAGGATAAAGAAAATGATGTCAACGGTGATTTGATTCCCTATCAGAAGTATTACCAAAGAGTTGTTAAAGAGACTGGAAATACATTTGAAGAATTTTTCAAACCAAGCTACAAGTATTCAAATGAGGGAGTATCAAAATCGATACCCAAAAATATCATTATTTATGGACACTCCGTAGATCCCTTGGATAAAGAAATATTCCAAAAATGCTTTAAGTTAGTAGAGATTGTATTAGAACAGAGTAGAATGTTTAAATATCGATTTATTTTCACTTATGTTGATGAGCCAGCAAAACGATCGATTATTAAGAATCTTGCAATCATTCTTGGTAAGGAAAAAATGATAGAGTTAACAGGGAAAAAGAATATTGTATTTATAAAGAGTGATGATAAGGATGGTATGAAAGAAGTTCTACTACCTTAATAAAGTTAAGAATAGTTTATAGCTCACTCGCTCTAGTCAGGTCGAGTGGTTTTTCTTGAAATATGATAAAATAGGAGTAGTAATACATTTTTTGAAAGAGGTTTAGATACAACTTTGTTTCCATATTTCCTGGAAACGGATAGATAGCAATGAGAAAGATGGAACAAACTAACCAAAAATCCCAGTGCCAACAACTCTGGGCTAGAAACAAATACCTCGTTTTGAGCCATTCCAGCAATATTTACAATGAGATTCGTCAATACTTGAAGAATGAACAAGTGGAGCTGAGTCTGGTTCAAGAGATGATTGACCGAGCTTGTCAAATCCCAGAACACAGGGGTCAGGTTTGCAATGCCTTTCAGCATATTTGGGGCTATTTCAAAAAGCAAGCGACAGATGCTGAGCGCAAAGACTATATGCTCCTGCTTGATCGCTACCGCTTTGGTCAGGCTTCTAAGGAAGACTTGATTGCTAAGACTCGAGACTTGCTTGATCGCTATCCAAATACCTACTTGCAACATTCGACTTTACTGAAAGGAGACTCCCATGAGACTTTGGCATGAGGCTTTGATTTCACAACTTCCCCGTCCGCAGCTCTTGGGGCAACATCGAGAGTGTTGCGCCCTTCGTGGCAATGGCTGGGGCAGAAAGCATGCGACGGTTGACTATGTCTTTACCCACTCGCCTTATCGTCTCTATGCCTATCATCGCTTGATCATGGAGGAGATGGATGGCCGTGGCTACAATGTCAGTCCAGAGTGGCTGGACAAGAACTACCGTGGCAAAACCTGCCCTCCTTATCAAGACTTGCCTGAGGAAAAGTTGGACAATCCCATCTATAGTGAGCATGATGCAGAATACTATGAGGAGTGTCTGGCTAATCTCCGAGAGAAAGGCATTGAGCTGGAGTAAGAGTCAGGCTTAGCTCCACATTATAACTCTTCTCGTATTTTTTTCGAATAATAAAAATGAGACCTTTAGAATGATTCTAAGGTCTTCTTTTTATTGGTATTAGGATTTACTTTTAATAACTTTTGAGTTATAATCGTTGAAAAAGCCAAGCGTGAACTGAAGGACATAAAAGAAAGAAGGTTAAGTGATGAAGAATAGTGCCATTGGAAGTAATTGGAAAGATATCCGATCTGAACTCTTTACCAAGGAGGAAATTCTTGAAAGTGATATGCGAGTGGCTATCATGAGTGAGTTGATTGAGGCCAGGCATGAACAAGGAATCAGCCAGAAAAAGCTAGAAGAACTTAGTGGAGTGAGCCAGCCCGTCATAGCTAGGATGGAGACAGGCAAGACTAGTCCTCAGTTGGATACAGTCTTAAAAGTTTTAGCCAGTTTAGGAAAGACACTAGCAGTCGTTCCACTTGAACAGGAAAAAGGTTGATAGGGATGAAATTCCTTGGATTTCTAAAAGCATCCACAGGGGAATTTCACCTCCCGTCCGCACTTTTTAAGGGAAATATCAAAATTACCAAAGGATAACTAACCTATAGTCTTTTCTAATACCAAGCCATAGTCACTGATGAGAATCATCAATGGCTCGTTTGAGCTTTCCAACTAAAATACAGCCACAAAACAAGCTATACAAAGGATTTGAGACACTGGTCTCAAGTCTTTTTCTTTTGTTCGAAAAAGCGATATAGTTTCAAACTATATCAAAGCCTAATTATTTACAATTATACAGACCCTTTCTTTTCTGTTAAGATAGTTTCAACAACAAATTTTGGAGGACACATCATGTCAACTACGATCATCGGTTTCCCTCGTTTGGGTGAATTCCGCGAATTGAAATTTACAACTGAAAAATACTTTAGAAAAGAAATCTCAGAAGAAGAACTCTTGGCAGCAGCAAAAGAATTGCGTGCGAAACACTGGAACATTGTCAAAGAAAAAGGCATCACTGAAATCCCATCAAATGACTTTTCTCACTATGACAACTTCCTAGATGCAGCTTTCCTTTTCAACGTGGTACCTGCATCCGTTCAAAACTTGGACTTGTCTGACCTTGAGCGCTACTTTGCTTTGGGACGTGGTTACCAAGGAGAAAAAGGGGACGTTCGTGCCCTTCCGATGAAGAAATGGTTCAACACCAACTACCACTACATCGTTCCTAAATTTGAAAAAGACACTCAAGTTAAATTGGCTGGTCACAAGATCTTTGATGAGTTCCAAGAAGCCAAAGAACTTGGTCTCAATACTCGTCCTGTCCTTGTAGGTCCATTCACTTTCCTTCAATTATCAGACTTTGAAGAAGGTGTGAAAGCAGAAGACTTCGTAGATAGCTTAGTAGCTGCTTACCAAGATGTTTTTGCAAAATTGGCTGAACTTGGTGCGGCTCGTATCCAACTCGACGAAGCGGCTCTTGTCAAAGACTTGACAGAAGAAGAAAAAGCCCTCTTCTTGAACATCTACAACAAACTCTTGGCTGACAAGAAAGGTCTTGAAGTCTTGCTTCAAACATACTTCGGTGACGTTCGTGACGTCTACTCTGATCTTGTGAACTTGCCAGTAGATGCCATCGGTTTGGACTTCGTTGAAGGTAAGAAAACTCTTGAACTCGTTAAAAGTGGTTTCCCAGCTGACAAGACTCTCTATGCTGGTATCGTCAATGGTAAAAACATCTGGCGCAACAACTACGAAAAGAGCTTGGCTGTTCTTGAGCAAATCCCAGCTGAAAACATTGTCTTGACAAGTTCATGCTCACTTCT
This sequence comes from Streptococcus jiangnanensis, assembly GCF_040888325.1. GTDB lineage: Bacteria > Bacillota > Bacilli > Lactobacillales > Streptococcaceae > Streptococcus > Streptococcus jiangnanensis. The sequence continues at coordinate 453,835 of NZ_JBFNFF010000001.1, forward strand.
TCATGTGCCATTTACAACTGCTAATGAAGAATTTGAACCAGCAATCCTGAACCACTTTGCCTTTGCAGTTGAAAAATTGGAAGAACTTCGTGATTTGGATGCTATCCGCAATGGTCAAGGTGCAGAAGCACTTGCAGCTAACAAAGAACTCTTTGCGACTGAACGTGTCGGAGCAAATGCGGAACTTCGTGCGCGTATCGCTGGATTGACTGACGCAGACTACACTCGTTTGCCAGCTTTTGCTGAACGTGAAGCTATCCAAGAAGAAGCTTTCAAACTTCCAGCACTTCCAACAACAACCATCGGTTCATTCCCTCAAACTAAGGAAGTTCGTGCCAAACGTTTGGCCTTCCGTAAGGGTGAATTGTCACAAGAAGAGTACGACGCCTTCCTTGCTGAAACTATCGACGAATGGATCAAATGGCAAGAAGAAGTTGGATTTGACGTGCTTGTACACGGTGAGTTCGAGCGTAACGACATGGTTGAGTACTTCGGTCAAAACTTGTCAGGTTACCTCTTCTCTAAGAATGGTTGGGTACAATCTTACGGTATGCGTGGGGTGAAACCGCCAATCATCTGGGGTGACGTCACTCGTCTTAACCCAATCACTGTCAAATGGTCTAGCTATGCTCAAAGCCGTACAGACAAACCTGTCAAAGGTATGTTGACTGGACCGGTTACCATCCTCAACTGGTCATTCCCACGTGAAGACATCTCTATCAAGGACTCAACTCTTCAAATCGCCCTTGCTATCAAGGATGAAGTTCTTGACCTTGAAGCTGCTGGTGTGAAAATCATCCAAATCGACGAGGCTGCTCTTCGTGAGAAATTGCCACTCCGTCGTAGCGACTGGTACGAAGACTACCTTGACTGGGCTATTCCAGCCTTCCGCTTGGTACACTCTACAGTAGCGCCAGATACTCAAATCCACACTCACATGTGTTACTCAGAATTTACAGATATCATCCCAGCCATCGACAACATGGATGCGGACGTTATTTCCTTTGAAGCAAGCCGTTCAAATCTTGAAATCTTGGACGAACTCAAAGCAAAAAACTTCCAAACAGAAGTGGGACCTGGGGTTTACGATATCCACTCTCCTCGTGTGCCAAATGAAGGCGAAATCGACCACACAATTGATGCTATTCTTGCCAAAGTACCAAGCAAGAAAGTTTGGATCAACCCTGACTGTGGTTTGAAAACACGTGGTATTCCAGAAACAAAAGAAAGCTTGATCCGCCTTGTCGAAGCAGCAAAAGCTGCGCGTGAGAAATTGTAAGAACCCATTTCTCCCTACACGGTTGATCAGTAAGAAATCAACTAGAAAAGGTTAATATATATGTCACGCCAAACACCGTCACTTTCATTTGAAGTGTTCCCTCCAAACCCAGCTGTGGGTAATGATAAAATTATTTCAGCCTTGCAGGATATGCGGGAGCTGACACCGCACTTTATCAGTGTGACCGCCAGCAATAATAAATTTAATATCAAGGAAACGACGGTTCGTTTGGCTGACTTTATCCAGAATGATTTGGCGATTCCAACCATTGCCCACTTACCAGCTATCTATCTGACCAAGGAAAAGGTTGCTGAAACCATTGCAGACTTGGACAAGGTTGGGGTACAGAAAATCTTGGCCCTGCGTGGAGATATTATCCCTGATGTGGAGCCACAAAAGGATTTCCGCTACGCAACAGATTTGATCGAGTTCATCAAGGAACAAGCTCCTCACTTTGATATTGTTGGCGCTTGCTACCCAGAGGGCCATCCTGACTCGCCAAACCAAATCTCGGATATTCAAAATCTCAAGAAGAAAGTGGATGCAGGCTGTTCAAGCCTTGTAACGCAGCTTTTCTTTGACAATGAGCGTTTCTATGATTTCCAAGATAAGTGTACCTTGGCAGGGATTGATGTTCCCATTCATGCGGGAATTATGCCAATTCTTAACCGTAACCAAGCGCTTCGTCTCTTGAAGACTTGTGAGAATATCCACCTTCCACGTAAATTTAAGGCTATCTTAGACAAGTATGAGCATGACCCTGAGTCGCTCAGAGCAGCAGGACTTGCCTATGCCGTGGATCAGATCGTGGACTTAGTCACTCAGGATGTCGCAGGTGTGCATCTCTACACCATGAACAATGCTGAAACAGCCAAATACATCCACCAAGCAACCCATGCCTTGTTTAATCATCAGTCTTTAGGATAATAAAAAGCAAACCATTCTTCTCAGTTGAGGGGAGTGGTTCCTTTTTAATAGAAAAGCCCGCACTTTTTAAGAAAAATATGATAAAATAGACTCTGTACGTACTTGATACAAAGATGAGGGTATTTAGGGTATTTAGGGTATTAAGGATTTTTTAATAGTTGATTAATTTTTAATCGAAATCTGATAATTGCTTCTATAATAAATACGAACGAAGTGAGTGTTAAAAGATATTTCACACTATAGTGGTATCCTAGAGAATAACTCTGTTATTTTCTAGGACGGAATTTTTGAGACTTCAGGCTTAAAAATTAGGGATGAAATTCCACTGGATTTCTAAAATCATCCACTGGATAATTTTACCTCCCGTTCGCACTGTGTCAGTGAAATATCAAAAAAATTCTTAATTGAATTTTGGTCTCATTTCTTAGGAAAAAAGATAAGCTTCCTAGCACTCATCGAGTGTGGCGTCACCTTCCTATTTTTCTATAGAAATGTTCGGCAAACCGAACCGTCCAAAATATCTTGATTAATTGAACACGCCTACAACTCTGTGGAAAAAGATAAATCTACCTAGGAGCAGTCGCTCCGTCGTTCGATTTCCTATTTTCCTTTGAGTTGCTTAACGGCTTAGTATCTTGATCTTTGTAGGCAAGGCGTATAATTTCATCAATCCAAAGGGGATTAAAATGACAAAACAAGTGTTTCAAACGACTTTTGCGGGTCGTGAATTAATCGTAGAGACTGGTCAGGTTGCTAAGCAAGCAAATGGCTCTGTTGTCGTCCGTTACGGTGAGTCAACTGTCTTGACTGCGGCCGTTATGTCTAAGAAGATGGCAACTGGGGATTTCTTCCCACTTCAAGTTAACTACGAAGAAAAAATGTATGCGGCTGGGAAGTTTCCTGGTGGCTTTATGAAACGTGAAGGGCGTCCTTCGACAGATGCAACTTTGACAGCACGTTTGATTGACCGTCCAATCCGTCCTATGTTTGCGGAAGGTTTCCGTAATGAAGTCCAAGTCATCAACACAGTTCTTTCTTACGATGAAAATGCTTCTGCACCAATGGCAGCAATGTTTGGTTCATCCTTGGCACTTTCTATCTCAGATATTCCGTTTGACGGACCAATCGCTGGAGTACAAGTGGGTTATGTAGATGGCCAAATCATCATCAACCCTACTCAAGAACAGGCAGAGCAATCTCTTCTTGAATTGACAGTAGCTGGTACCAAGCACGCTATCAACATGGTAGAGTCTGGTGCCAAAGAATTGTCAGAAGAAATCATGTTGGAAGCCCTTCTGAAAGGTCACGAAGCAGTCAAAGAATTGATTGCCTTCCAAGAAGAAATCGTAGCAGCAGTAGGTAAAGAAAAAGCAGAAGTAGAATTGCTTCATGTAGATGCTGACTTGCAAGCTGAAATCATCGCAGCTTACAACAGTAACCTCCAAAAAGCGGTTCAAGTAGAAGAAAAACTGGCTCGTGAAGCTGCAACTCAAGCAGTTAAAGACCAAGTGACTGCAGTTTACCAAGAAAAATATGCAGACCACGAAGAATTTGACCGTATTATGCGTGATGTGGCTGAAATCTTGGAACAAATGGAACACGCTGAAGTACGCCGTTTGATTACAGAAGATAAGGTACGTCCTGACGGTCGTAAGGTTGATGAAATCCGTCCTTTAGATGCGGTTGTTGACTTTCTTCCTCGTGTGCACGGTTCAGGTCTCTTTACTCGTGGCCAAACTCAAGCCCTTTCAGTCTTGACCTTGGCTCCGATGGGAGAAACTCAAATCATCGATGGTTTGGATCCAGAGTACAAGAAACGCTTTATGCACCACTATAACTTCCCTCAATACTCTGTAGGGGAAACAGGTCGTTATGGTGCGCCTGGTCGTCGTGAAATCGGTCACGGTGCTCTTGGTGAGCGTGCCCTTGCTCAAGTCTTGCCTAGTTTGGAAGAATTTCCATACGCGATTCGCTTGGTAGCTGAAGTGTTAGAATCAAACGGTTCATCTTCTCAAGCCTCTATCTGTGCGGGAACGCTCGCCCTTATGGCTGGTGGTGTGCCAATCAAGGCGCCAGTAGCTGGTATTGCCATGGGTCTCATCTCAGATGGTAATAACTACACAGTATTGACTGATATCCAAGGATTGGAAGACCACTTTGGAGATATGGACTTTAAGGTAGCAGGTACTCGTGAGGGGATTACAGCTCTTCAAATGGATATCAAGATCCAAGGGATTACTGCAGAAATCTTGACTGAGGCCCTTGCTCAAGCCAAGAAAGCACGTTTTGAAATCCTTGATGTGATTGAAGCAACCATTCCAGAAGTTCGTCCAGAATTGGCTCCAACTGCTCCAAAAATTGACACCATCAAGATTGATGTGGACAAGATTAAGGTTGTCATCGGTAAAGGTGGAGAAACGATTGACAAGATTATCGCTGAAACAGGCGTTAAGATTGATATCGACGAAGAAGGTAATGTGTCCATCTACTCTAGCGACCAAGATGCCATTAACCGAACCAAAGAAATCATCGCTGGCTTGGTCCGTGAAGCTAAAGTGGATGAAGTTTACCATGCTAAGGTTGTTCGTATCGAGAAATTTGGTGCCTTTGTCAACCTCTTTGATAAGACAGATGCACTTGTGCACATTTCTGAAATGGCTTGGACTCGTACCAACCGTGTCGAGGACTTGGTAGCTATTGGTGATGAAGTCGATGTTAAGGTTATCAAGATTGATGAAAAAGGCCGTATCGATGCCTCTATGAAAGTTCTTCTTCCTCGTCCGCCAAAACCTGAGCATGATGAAAAAGGCGAAAAGTCTGAGCGACCTCACCGTCCACGTCATCACAAGGACCACAAACCTAAGAAAGAATTTACAGAAACACCAAAAGATTCAGAATAAGAAAAGGAGAAATGTATGGGATGGTGGCGCGAAACCATTGATATTGTAAAAGAAAATGATCCAGCGGCACGCAACAGCTTGGAAGTTTTGCTGACTTATCCAGGTGTCAAGGCCTTAGCTGCCCACCGTTTCTCGCATTTTCTCTGGAAGCACGGCTTCAAACTCCTGGCTCGGCTGCATAGTCAGTTTTGGCGCTTTTGGACTCAGATTGAGATTCATCCGGGTGCTCAGATAGAATCAGGTGTCTTTATCGACCATGGTTCTGGCTTGGTGATTGGAGAGACGGCGATTGTTGAAAAAGGCGTTCTTCTCTATCACGGAGTGACTCTTGGTGGGACTGGTAAGGATGTTGGCAAACGCCATCCGACTGTGCGTAAAGGAGCTCTCATATCAGCCCATGCCCAAGTCATCGGACCAGTGGAAATCGGTGAAAATGCCAAAGTCGGTGCTGCTGCAGTAGTCGTGGCAGACGTACCTAGTGATGTGACAGTTGTCGGTATTCCGGCCAAGATCGTCCGAGTTCATGGACAGAAGGATGAACCAACAATCCACGAAGTCGAAGAAAAACGCGAGTACTACGTCAATAAACTAGAGCAGGCTAGAGAAGCCAGTCACAGATCGTCGGGGTTGTAGAGGATACCTATATGATTCAAGCAAGAAATAAGTTGAGCCAAGAAGAGTTATTTGAAGCGAAAAAACTAATTAACTGTTGCCAAGCCTATGATGGAACTTATCGTGATCCCTATCTTTCTAACATGCTTAATTTTGACCCAAACATGCCCGCCTTTTTCCTTTATTATGAAAAAGGCGAACTTGTTGGTCTATTAACTGTCTATGCTGATGACCGAGATGTGGAAGTGACGATACTGGTTCTTCCAAATCATCGCCGTCAGGGAATTGCGCGTGCTTTGTTTACGAGTTTTGAGAAAGAAACGGCTTCTTTCCCTATTCGTTCAGTTACTTTTCAGACAGAACGTATTTTTCTAGAGCGTCATCCTAATTTTGTCAGCAACTGGGGATTGGTCGAGGATGAAGAGACAGAAACCTGGTTAGGTAAGGATAGAAGACCTTATCCGTTAGCAAATGTTTCTAATCTTGAAGTTTTGTTAGCAGATAGTTCGTATCGGGAGCAAATTAGCCAGTTAAAATTACAGGCATTTTCAGAGGAACATGAATCGAGAGAAGTTGTGGATAGATATGTCGCCGAAGCTCTGAAAGATCCAGAAAGCCACCTATATATTTTATTAAAAGACGGTCAGGTTATTGGGACTTGCACGGTAGATTTATCGACTAATACGAATTATTTCTACGGTTTAGCAATATCGGAACCTGAACGTGGAAAAGGCTATGGAAGCTATTTAGCAAAATCCCTTGTCAACCAACTAATTGAGCAAAATGATAAGGAATTTCAGATTGCAGTGGAAGATAGCAACGTAGGTGCCAAGCGCTTGTATGAAAAAATCGGCTTTGTCAAACAGACCCAGGTGGTTTATCTGAATGCAAAAGTGTAGGACTAGAAAGGTAACTACAAGAATGGCAGTATATTTTTACGGCTGTATCACCATGGATGGCTACTTGGCAGACAGCCAGCACAGGATAGACTGGCTGCATCAGCTTGGTTCTGTAGAGGATACAGGCTATGATGACTTTTACAGGCAAATGGATATCACCATCATGGGCAAGCGGACCTTTGAGGAAATCCAAGATTTGCAAGATGTAGAAAGTTTTTATCAAGCTACGGAAAACTATGTCTTTACGCATGATAGGCACCTGCCTGTCAGCAATTACCAGCCAGTAGCTGGGGATGTGGTGGACTTTGTTCACCAGATTGACAAAGGTAAAAATGTCTTTGTGATTGGTGGTAATTCCTTGGTAGGACCGCTCTTGGATGCGGATCTTTTCGACCACCTCATTATTCAGATAGCGCCCCTTATCCTAGGAAAGGGGGTTCCCCTCTTTACCCAAGAGGAAGGGCAGCGCTTTTACCAACTGGATAGCCTCAGACAATTTGGCCCTTTTGCAGAGCTGGTTTTCAGCCGAAAAAGTCAGAAATAGAGAAGGGAGTGGACCGCATGATTAAAATTTACGACACCATGTCTCGTGATTTGCGAGAATTTGTACCTATTGAGGATGGCAAGGTTAAGATGTATGTCTGTGGGCCAACGGTCTACAACTATATCCACGTGGGCAATGCCCGCTCAACAATAGCTTTTGATACCATTCGCCGTTATTTTGAGTATCGGGGATTTGAAGTCAACTATATTTCCAATTTTACCGATGTAGATGATAGGATTATCCACCGTGCCAAGGAAGAAGCCATCACGCCTCAAGAGGTTGCGGACAAGTACATCGCTGCCTTTCGTGAAGACGTGACGGCCTTAGGCGTGAAACCTGCGACTCGCCATCCGCGTGTAGTAGAGTTTATGGCGGACATAATTCGTTTTGTCGCTGACTTGATTGAAAAAGGTTATGCTTACGAGAGTCAAGGAGATGTTTACTTCCGCGTGGAAAAATCTCACAACTATGCTAAATTGGCCAATAAAACCTTGGAAGATTTGGAGCTGGGTGCTTCAGGTCGTACCGATGAAGAAACGGCTCGCAAGGAAAATCCTGTAGACTTTGCCCTTTGGAAAGCTGCAAAACCAGGCGAGATTTCTTGGGACAGTCCTTGGGGACATGGTCGTCCGGGTTGGCATATTGAATGTTCAGTCATGTCGACAGAGATTTTGGGAGATACCATTGATATCCACGGTGGTGGAGCTGATTTGGAGTTCCCTCACCATACCAACGAAATTGCCCAATCAGAAGCAAAAACAGGTAAGACTTTTGCTAACTACTGGATGCATAATGGCTTTGTCAATATCGACAACGTCAAGATGTCTAAGTCCTTGGGCAACTTTATAACCGTACACGATGCCCTTAAAACTCTTGATGGGCAAGTGTTGCGTTTCTTCTTTGCGACTCAGCATTACCGTAAGCCGATCAACTTTACAGAAAAAGCAGTGCGAGACGCCGAGACCAATCTCAAGTATCTGAAGAACACTTACGAACAACCTTTTTCTGGAACTGTAGATGCTCAAGAGTTGCAGGCTTTTAAAGATAAGTTTGTTGCCGCTATGGATGAGGATTTCAACTCTGCCAACGGTATCACAGTTGTCTTTGAAATGGCCAAATGGATCAACTCTAGCAACTATGATGCAAGTGTTAAAGAAGCTCTTGCGGCTATGTTAGAGGTCTTTGGGATTGTCTTTGTTGAGGAAGTTTTGGATGCAGACATTGAAGCCTTGATCCAAAAGCGCCAAGAAGCGCGTGCCAATCGTGACTTTGCGACAGCAGACCAAATCCGTGACCAACTAGCTGCTCAAGGGATTAAGCTACTTGATACCAAGGATGGAGTGAGGTGGACACGTGATTGATGTCAATCTCATTAACGGGATTGCGTTGGCTTTTGAGGGAGATGCTGTTTATTCCATGTATATCCGCCGCCATCTCATCCTCAAAGGCATGACCAAGCCCAATAAACTTCACCAAGAGGCGACCAAGTATGTCTCAGCCAAGGCTCAGGCTCGCCTGATTTCCCTCATGTTGGAGGAGCAAGTCCTGACGGAAAAAGAAGAAGAAATCTACAAACGTGGCCGCAATACCAATAGCCACACAAAGGCTAAAAATGCTGATGTGGTGACCTACCGCATGTCTACAGGTTTTGAAGCAGTGATGGGCTATCTCCATCTGACTGAAAATGTGGAGCGTCTAGAGACCCTAATTTCTTGGTGCATCCAAAAAGTGGAGGGCTAGAATATGATTGCAAAGGAATTACAAGACTGGTTCCCTGAAGCTCAGATTTCAGATCAGCCAGTAGAGAAACCAGGCTATCTTACTCTCCCTTTAGCTTCTCAGCAGTGGATTTTACTGGAGGAAGCTGGGCTCAGCGAGCGTGAAAAGCAGCTGGTTGCCCTTTTGACCCAGCAAGAGCAGGCTCGTTCGCTCAATCCTTGGTATCCCTATCTGATTGAGGGGAAGGGGCAGGCGCCTCAAACTTTTAAAAAGATACAACTGGTTTATTGCCATCTTTCCTATTTCCAACAGGAAAATCTATCCTCTTGGCTAGACATGATGCGTACTCTTTTTCCCAACTGCCAAACAGTGCTACAGGTCGGGGCTCAGGATTATGTATTTGTGCTTCAACAAGATAAGTACAGCTCTGTTCGCTCAATCTTATCTGATATGATTGAAGCGGTTGAGTATGACTTTGGCCTTCGTCTGTCTATCATGTTAGGCCAGGTTTGGTCTCAGACAGGCCCTCAAGCCCTATCAGACTTGATCAAAGCGGAGCGGGATTTGTTTAAAGCTTGGTGGCGCCAAGGTCACCAAGGTGTACACACCTTTTCACAGCTCTATCTATGGAGTATGGGGGAAAGACTTGTGGAACTGAGAGTCATTAAAGAATGCCTGCATCAGATGATTTTGGATCAGGATCAGATTCAGGAAATTATCCTTTCTCTCTGGGAAAACAGTGCTGTCCTAACTAAAACGGCCCAGCAACTCTATCTGCACCGCAATTCTCTCCAATACAAGATTGACAAATGGGAAGAATTGACAGGGCTACAGTTGAAGGAATTGACCGACTTGACCTTGTGTTATCAGTTGATTTTACCAGATATTCTTTAAAGTTTTGTGCAAGTTGCACAGAACTTTTTTATTTTTTTGGTCACCTTGCCATAGAAAAGTAAAGCGTTTTCATCTATAATAAAACTATCAAAAAATAAAAGGAGTTCACCTTCCATGGTAGAATTAAATCTTAAAAACATTTACAAAAAATATCCAAACAGCGAACACTACTCAGTTGAAGATTTCAACTTGGACATCAAAGACAAGGAATTTATCGTTTTCGTAGGTCCTTCAGGATGTGGTAAGTCAACAACACTTCGTATGATCGCTGGTCTTGAAGACATTACTGAAGGTACTGCATCTATAGATGGTGTGGTTGTCAACGACGTAGCTCCAAAAGACCGTGACATTGCCATGGTATTCCAAAACTACGCTCTTTACCCACACATGACTGTATATGACAACATGGCTTTCGGTTTGAAATTGCGTAAATACAGCAAAGAAGATATCGACAAACGTGTTCAAGAAGCAGCAGCAATCCTTGGTTTGAAAGAATTCTTGGATCGTAAACCAGCTGACCTTTCAGGTGGTCAACGTCAACGTGTTGCCATGGGTCGTGCGATTGTCCGTGATGCAAAAGTGTTCTTGATGGACGAGCCTTTGTCAAACTTGGATGCCAAACTTCGTGTATCTATGCGTGCTGAAATTGCGAAGATTCACCGTCGTATCGGTGCTACAACTATCTACGTAACCCACGACCAAACAGAAGCGATGACTCTTGCGGACCGTATCGTTATCATGTCAGCAACTAAGAACCCTGCTGGTACAGGTACTATCGGACGTGTAGAACAAATCGGAACTCCTCAAGAAGTTTACAAAAATCCAGTTAACAAGTTCGTTGCAGGATTTATCGGAAGCCCAGCTATGAACTTCATCAATGTGAAATTGGTTGGTGGTGAAATTGTTTCTGACGGTTTCCGCTTGAAAGTACCAGAAGGTGCTTTGAAAGTTCTTCGTGACAAAGGTTACGAAGGAAAAGAATTGATCTTCGGTATCCGTCCAGAAGATGTGAATGCAGAACCTGCTTTCCTTGAAACATTCCCAGAATCAGTTGTCAAAGCTTCTATCTCTGTATCAGAATTGCTTGGTTCAGAATCTCACCTTTACTGCCAAGTTGGTAAAGACGAATTTGTTGCCAAAGTGGATGCTCGTGACTACTTGCAAACAGGTGCAACAGTTGAACTTGGATTTGACTTGAACAAAGCACACTTCTTCGACGTAGAAACTGAAAAAACTGTCTACTAAGCAAATGAAATGTCAAAACACTACTAGAGAAATCTGGCAGTGTTTTTTTAATGATTGGTATTGGCATAAAAACAGGCTTTTCTAGTTTTCATATCCTTAAAAAAGTGATAAAATGGTAGGAAGAATTGGAGAGTATAGATGCCGAAAGAAGTGAATTTGACAGGCGATCAGGTAGTCGCTTTAACGAGAGAATATTTAACAAAGGAAGACGTTGCTTTTGTACAAAAAGCATTGATTTACGCAGTTGATTGTCATAGTGGGCAGTTTCGGAAATCAGGTGAGCCCTATATTATCCATCCCATTCAGGTAGCAGGAATCCTGGCTAAGCTCAAGCTGGATGCCGTAACCGTTGCCTGCGGTTTTTTGCATGACGTTGTTGAAGACACAGATGCGACACTGGATGATCTGGAGAGAGAGTTCGGTCATGATGTTCGGATTATCGTTGATGGTGTGACCAAGCTTGGTAAGGTTGAGTACAAATCACTCGAGGAACAATTAGCTGAAAATCACCGCAAGATGCTTATGGCCATGTCAGAGGATATCCGTGTTATCTTGGTTAAATTATCGGACCGTTTGCACAATATGCGGACTCTCAAACATCTGCGAAAGGACAAGCAAGAACGGATCTCCAGAGAAACCATGGAAATTTACGCACCACTTGCTCATCGTCTAGGGATTTCCAGTGTCAAGTGGGAGTTGGAAGATCTATCTTTCCGTTACCTCAATCCAACTGAGTTTTACAAGATCACCCACATGATGAAGGAAAAACGCAGAGAACGTGAGGCTCTGGTCGACGAAGTCGTAACCAAGTTGGAGGACTATGCTACCGAACGCAATCTCAAAGGGAAAATCTATGGTCGTCCTAAGCATATCTATTCGATCTACCGCAAGATGCAGGATAAGAAGAAACGCTTTGAGGAAATTTATGATCTGATTGCCATTCGCTGTATCTTAGATACCCAGAGTGATGTCTATGCTATGCTGGGTTATGTACATGAACTTTGGAAACCTATGCCAGGCCGCTTCAAAGACTATATCGCTAATCGTAAGGCCAATGGTTACCAGTCTATCCATACAACTGTTTATGGGCCAAAAGGGCCGATTGAATTCCAGATTCGGACCAAGGAAATGCACGAAGTGGCTGAGTATGGGGTTGCGGCTCACTGGGCTTATAAGAAAGGCATTAAAGGGCAGGTCAACAGCAAGGAATCAGCTATCGGGATGAACTGGATCAAGGAGATGATGGAGCTCCAAGACCAGGCTGATGATGCCAAGGAATTTGTGGACTCTGTTAAGGAAAACTATCTGGCGGAGGAGATTTACGTCTTTACTCCTGATGGTGCGGTTCGCTCCCTTCCAAAAGATTCAGGACCGATTGACTTTGCCTATGAAATCCATACCAAAGTCGGTGAAAAAGCGACTGGTGCCAAGGTCAATGGCCGTATGGTTCCGCTGACAACCAAGCTTAAGACAGGGGATCAGGTTGAAATTATCACCAACCCCAACTCCTTTGGTCCGAGTCGTGACTGGCTCAACATGGTCAAGACCAGCAAGGCGCGCAACAAGATTCGTCAGTTCTTTAAAAATCAAGACAAGGAATTATCCGTTAACAAGGGCCGTGAAATGTTGATGGCCCAGTTCCAAGAAAACGGCTATGTAGCCAATAAATTCATGGACAAGCGTCATATGGACGAGGTCCTTCAAAAGACCAGCTACAAGACAGAGGAAGCTCTCTATGCAGCCATTGGTTTTGGAGAAATTGGCGCTATTACCGTCTTTAACCGTTTGACCGAAAAGGAACGCCGTGAGGAAGAACGCGCTAAGGCCAAGGCGGAAGCAGAAGAGCTTGTCAAAGGTGGCGAGGTTAAGGTCGAAAATAAAGAAACCCTCAAGGTTAAGCATGAGGGAGGTGTGGTCATTGAAGGAGCCTCAGGTCTCCTAGTACGGATTGCTAAGTGTTGTAATCCAGTTCCGGGTGACGACATTGTCGGCTACATTACTAAGGGACGCGGTGTAGCTATTCACCGTGTGGACTGTATGAATCTCCGTGCCCAAGAAAACTATGAGCAACGTCTCCTTGATGTGGAGTGGGAAGATCAATTCTCAAGCAAGGAATACACCGCCCACATCGATATCTATGGTCTCAACCGTACAGGGCTCTTAAATGATGTTCTGCAAGTTCTCTCCAACACAACTAAGAATATCTCAACCGTTAATGCTCAACCAACCAAGGATATGAAATTTGCTAATATCCATGTCTCCTTTGGTATTTCCAACCTCTCTACACTGACCACAGTCGTGGACAAGATTAAGAGTGTGCCAGAGGTCTACTCTGTCAAACGGACCAACGGCTAATTCTCTCTTCAGTTACCAGAAAGGCTATTATGAAAATCATTATCCAACGGGTTAAAAAAGCTCAAGTCAGTATCGAAGGTCAGGTTCATGGAAAGATCAATCAGGGACTCTTATTGCTGGTCGGTGTAGGCCCAGAGGACCAAGAGGAAGATCTGGATTATGCTGTGAGAAAACTGGTCAACATGCGGATTTTTTCAGATGCAGAAGGCAAGATGAATCTGTCTGTCAAGGATATTAGGGGAGAAATCCTTTCTATTTCTCAGTTTACCCTCTTTGCGGACACTAAGAAAGGCAATCGTCCAGCCTTTACAGGTGCAGCCAATCCGGATATGGCAGCTGCCTTCTATGAGGCTTTCAACCAAAAGCTAGCGCAAGAAGTGCCCGTTCAGACAGGCATCTTTGGAGCGGATATGCAGGTGGAGCTGGTAAATGATGGACCAGTTACCATCATTCTTGATACTAAAAATAGATAAGAAAACCAAGCCCAGTTGGCTTGGTTTTTGTTTATAGACACTCCCAGAAGGCGATGTGTTTGTTGTAAAAGTCGGGATAGTTTTCTCTTAGGTGGCTAGCCGTTATATAGTATAAAGTAGAATGACAGGAAGTAAAGACTGGAGTAAGAGAGTAGAAATATTGAGGGTCAGTGATGGCTAAAAAGACAAATAATAGAAGGTCAACGGAGAGAATCCCTAAGTAGTAGAGGCGAATTTTTTTGTTCATCTGAGGATAAATCTCAGAGAACTGTTTTTTGAGTCGGAAGACTAAGCGAGACAGCAGTAGTCCCTGAGTAAGGATGAAAATGAAGCAAAAAATCAGACCTCTCTCCAAAGAAAGTTCGTATCGGGGTCTGAAAGTTACCAACAGTAGCAAATCGCAGAGTACAATGGCTGCAAAATGGATTCTAAAGAGCTTTTTCATAAGATGACCCCCCTCTTTTATCTAGCTTCATTCTACACTAAATAAATAGGACTTACAAGCAAAATAATAAAAAATCCCTGAAAGGAACTTCTTTCAGGAATAAGGGCTTAGTTGATTTTTTCGACATAGAGTTGTTTTGCGATATCGATGCTAACTTGGAGGTCTTCACCTTTGTTGACCAGTGTAAAGGTATTGGAAAAATTATCAAACTGTTTGACTTTGACTTGGTCACCGATATGAATCTCATGCTTATCTAAGTATTTGAGCAGGTCAAAGCTATCATGAACCCGAGTCACGAGATAGGTACCGGCTTCTTTGGTATCTACTAAAGGCAGGTTGTTGATTTCGACCAAGAGCTCTCCCTTGGCTGGGATGGTTCCTCCGTGGGGGCAGGTTTTAGGGAAGCCCAGTAGTTTATCCAGTCTCTCTACGAAGAGGTCAGATACAGTGTGCTCTAGGACCTCAGCTTCCTCATGGATCTGATCGCTAGTATAGTCTAGATGGTGAACTAGAAAGACTTCAATCAAACGGTGTTTACGATAGAGCTCAGAAACCAGTTTGAGGCCAACATCTGTCAATAGATAGCCGTTCTCCTTATCCTTGAGGATGAGATTTTCACTTTTCATGCGTTTGATCATCTCTGTTACAGCAGGCGGAGAGACCTGCATACGGGCAGCAATCTCTTTGTTGGTGATTTTTTGCATGTCCGTACCGATTTCATAAATACATTTTAAATAATCTTCTTTATTTGGAGTCATTCGTTTCCTCTTGTTCATTCTCTCCATCTAGTATACCAAAAAAAGCTAGATTTCTCTAGCTTTCTGTCATAATGCTTGTGATTTTAGTCTAGTTCTTTAACTGCAGCAATAGCAGCTTCAAAGTCTGGCTCCGTGTTGATATTGTCAACGTATTCTACATAACGGATGACATTGTCAGTATCGAGAACAAAGACGGCACGTGCAAGGAGATGCCATTCGTTGATCAAGAGGGCATAATCGCGTCCGAAAGAATGGTCGAAGTAGTCTGATAGCATGATGGCATTGTCAAGGCCTTCAGCCCCGCACCAGCGTCCTTGGGCAAATGGTAGGTCCATAGAAACAGTAAGAACGACAGTATTGTCAAGGTTGGCTAGTTCTTGGTTGAAGCGACGTGTTTGCGTTGAGCAGATACCGGTATCGATAGATGGGACAACACTCAAGACTTTTTTCTTTCCTTCAAAGTCGGCAAGACTTTTTTTAGAGAGATCGGTTGTCGTAAGAGAAAAGTCAAGTGCCTTGTCTCCGACTTGCAATTGTTTACCTGTAAAGGTTACAGGATTTCCGAGAAAAGTGGTCATAAACTACTCCATTCTTTTTTCTTTTATTTTACCGAGAATTGTCAGATTTTTCCAATGATTTGACCGGAAATTGAAAAAACGCCAATTCGGTGAGAATGACGTTTTTTAATGGATTATTTTGACAAACCTTCAGCAATCTTGTCAAGGTTGTATTTCATCATGTTGTAGTAGCTGTCACCTTCTTTACCTTCTTCAGCGATTGAATCAGTAAAGATTTGTGCGTAAATTGGGATATTTGTGTCTTGTGAAACAGTCTTCATTGGACGGTCATCGACACTTGATTCAACAAAGAGTGATGGAACTTTTGTTTGGCGAAGTTTTTCAACCAAGGTCTTGATTTGTTCAGGTGTTCCTTCTTCTTCTGTGTTGATTTCCCAGATGTAGGCACTTGGGACACCGTAGGCTTTAGAGAAGTATTTGAAGCATCCTTCGCTGGTTACGATGAGTTTTTTCTCAGCAGGGATATTGTTAAATTTCTCTTTGGCTTCCTTGTCCAGTTTGTCTAGTTTTTCAGTATAGTCTTTGAGATTTTTTTCGTAGAATTCCTTGTTGCTTGGGTCTTTGGCAATGAGCTGTTTAGCGATATTTTTAGCATAAATCATCCCATTTTCAAGGTTGAGCCAAGCGTGTGGGTCTTCTTTGCCTTTCTCGTTTTGGCCTTCAAGGTAGATAACATCAACGCCTTCGCTGACTGCAAAGTAGTCTTTGTTTTCAGTTTTCTTGGCATTTTCGACCAATTTGGTAAACCAAGCATTGCCACCTGTTTCAAGGTTGATACCGTTATAGAAAATCAAGTCAGCTTGAGAAGTTTTCTTAACGTCTTCAGGAAGTGGTTCGTATTCGTGTGGGTCTTGACCAACAGGAACGATACTGTGAAGATCAATCTTGTCACCAGCGATATTTTTGGTAATATCAGCGATGATTGAGTTTGTAGCAACAACTTTTAGTTTTTGACCAGAAGCAGCATCTTTTTTTCCGCTAGCACATGCTACAAGTGCAATGACGGAAAGAAAGAGTACAAGCAATGTACCTAATTTTTTCATTAGATTCCTCCAGAAGGGTTTCCCCTTATTTATTGATTTTTTTATTTTTTAGTTTCAAGTATCGTTGCTTTGGAGAGATAAAGAAACTGATTAAGAAGAAGCTGGCGGATGTGAGCACGATGCTGGATCCTGCTGCGAGGTTGAAGCTATAGCCGATAAAGAGTCCCAAAACAGAAGCGGTTGCCCCTAGGGTTGATGAAAGAAAAATCATGCTCTTTAGGCTATTCGCATAAAGGTAAGCCGTCGCAGCTGGGGTGATCAACATGGCCACGATAAGAATCGTTCCAACACTTTGCATGGCAGTGACTGACACAAGGGTCAAGAGCACCATGAGCAGATAGTGGTAGAAATTGACGGGCATTCCCATGGCTTTAGCCAGGAGTTCGTCAAAGGATGTAATCAATAGTTGTTTAAAGAAAATCCCGATAATCAAGAGAATCAATGCACCCACACCTATGGTGATCCACATGTCCGTATCTTGGACAGCGAGGATATTCCCAAAAAGGATATGGAAGAGGTCTGTCGAACTCTTGGCAACACTAATCAAGATGACACCTAAGGCTAAGAAAGATGAAAAGGTAATACCAATGGCAGTGTCACTCTTGATGATAGAGTTCCCCTTGATGTAGGTAATGATGATGGAAGCCATCAAGCCAAAGATGATCGCTCCAATAAAGAAATCAATTCCCAGGATAAAGGAAAGGGCTACGCCGGGCAAAACTGCGTGAGAGATGGCATCCCCCATGAGAGACATTCCACGTAAGATGATAAAACATCCCACGGCTCCAGCAACCACCCCGATGACTATAGCTGTTATCAGGGCATTTTGTAGGAAATGGAAATGTTGCAATCCATCGATAAATTCTACTATCATAGGTCACCTCCATTAAAGAAGAGCTTACTACCATAAGCTTTTTTGAGATTGACTTCGGTAAAGGTTTCTTCAGTTGAACCAATAGCAACCAATTCTCGATTGAGAAGCATAACTTGGTCGAAATAATGAGGGACTTTGCTGAGGTCATGATGGACGATGAGAACTGTTTTACCAGCTTTTTTAAGGTCTCTCAGTGTATTCATGATAATCTCTTCACTGATCGAGTCAATCCCGACAAAAGGCTCATCTAAAAAGATGTAGTCAGCTTCCTGCACTAAGCAGCGGGCAATCAAAACACGTTGGAATTGTCCTCCAGAGAGCTGACTGATTTGGCGATCAGCATAGTCTGAGAGTCCAACGATTTCAAGTGCATCCGCCACTTTTTTCCAGTGGCTGGCCTTTAAAGTGTGGAAGAGCGGGATAGATGGATAGAGTCCCAGTGAGACACATTCCTTGACCTTGATAGGGAAATTGTAGTCGATATGGATTTTTTGCTCGACATAGGCAACTCGATGTAAAGATTTCTTGACTTCTTTGTCATCGAGAAAGGCCTGGCCTTCGTGTGGGATAATTCCCAACATACTTTTTAATAAAGTTGATTTTCCAGCACCGTTTGGACCAATAATTCCGGTAATAGTTGGTCCTTGGAGCACTAGTGAAATATCCTTTAGTGCCAACGTTTCTTTGTAGGAGACACCGAGGTTTTCGATACGTATCATACAGTTGTTTTCCTCCTGTCTTTTAATATACATTAAAAAAAAAATTAAGTCAAGTTAATTTTTAAAAAATTTAAAATAATAACTGAAAAATGAAGAAAAAAGAGAGACCATTTTTAATTGCATTCCCAAGTGTTTTTTGCTAAGCTAAGAATAAGTGAGAAAATGAAAGCGAGAACAAGATGACACGTTATCAAGACGATTTTTATGATGCAATCAATGGCGAATGGGAAAAGACAGCTGTCATTCCAGCTGATAAATCTCGAACAGGTGGCTTTATTGACCTTGATGAGGAGATTGAAGAGTTAATGCTGGCAACTACGGACAAGTGGTTGGAAGGGGAAGATGTTCCAGAGGACGCTATCCTCGCAAACTTTGTTAAGTACCATCGTATGGTCAGAGATTTCGACAAGCGAGAAGCAGATGGGATCAAGCCTGTCCTTCCTCTACTAAAGGAATACCAAGATCTGGAGAACTTTGCAGATTTCACCAGCAAACTAGCAGCGTTTGAACTAGCTGGTAAACCAAACTTCCTTCCATTTGGTGTATCACCAGACTTTATGGATGCCAGAACCAATGTTCTCTGGGCCAGTGCACCAGGGACTATCTTGCCAGATACGACTTACTACGCTGAAGACCATCCTCAGCGTGAGGAGCTCTTGGCTCTTTGGAAGGAAAGTACTACGAATCTTCTCAAAGCCTATGATTTTTCAGATGAGGAAATCGCAGACTTACTAGAGAAACGATTGGAATTGGACCGTCGCATTGCGGCTGTGGTGCTTTCTAACGAAGAAAGTTCAGAATATGCCAAACTCTACCATCCATACGTTTATGAAGATTTTAAGAAATTCGCCCCTGCCCTACCTTTGGATGATTTCTTCCAAGCAGTGATTGGACAAACTCCAGATAAGGTTATCGTAGATGAAGAACGTTTCTGGCAAGTAGCAGAGCAATTTTATAGTGAAGAAGCGTGGCCTTTGCTTAAGGCAACCTTGATTTTGGCTGTGGTGAATCTTTCAACCAGCTATCTCACAGACGAGATTCGTGTCTTGTCAGGTGCCTATGGACGTGCCCTTTCAGGTGTTCCAGAAGCTCAGGACAAGGTCAAGGCAGCCTATCACTTGGCCCAAGGTCCCTTTAAGCAAGCCCTTGGTCTCTGGTATGCGCATGAAAAATTCTCCCCAGAAGCTAAGGCAGACGTAGAGAGAAAAGTGGCGACTATGATCGACGTTTATAAGGAACGTTTGGCTAAGAACGACTGGCTCACTCCTGAAACGCGTGATAAGGCCATTGTCAAACTCAATGTCATCAAGCCTTATATCGGTTATCCAGAGGAATTGCCAGAACGCTACAAGGACAAGGTAGTGGACGAAACTGCCAGTCTCTTTGAGAATGCCCTAGCCTTTGCGCGTGTGGAAATCAAGCACAGCTGGAGCAAGTGGAACCAACCGGTTGACTACAAGGAGTGGGGTATGCCAGCTCATATGGTCAATGCCTACTACAATCCTCAGAAGAACTTGATTGTCTTCCCAGCGGCCATTTTACAGGCTCCATTCTATGACTTGCATCAGTCGTCTTCTGCCAACTACGGTGGGATTGGTGCTGTTATTGCCCACGAAATTTCTCATGCCTTTGACACAAATGGCGCGTCTTTTGATGAAAATGGTAGTCTCAAAGACTGGTGGACAGAGAGTGACTATGCTGCTTTTAAAGAAAAAACGCAGAAAGTTATCGACCAGTTTGATGGACAAGAATCTTACGGAGCAACGATTAATGGGAAACTAACCGTGTCTGAAAACGTTGCTGACTTGGGAGGAATTGCTGCAGCCCTTGAAGCTGCTAAGAGAGAACCAGACTTCTCTGCTGAAGAATTCTTCCACAACTTTGCTCGTATCTGGCGCATGAAAGGCCGTCCTGAGTTGATGAAACTTATGGCCAGTGTCGATGTGCACGCGCCTGCCAAACTCCGTGTCAATGTGCAAGTACCAAACTTCGATGATTTCTTTACAACATACGATGTCAAAGAAGGCGACGGCATGTGGCGTTCACCAGAGGACCGTGTGATTATTTGGTAAGACAAAAAACCAAGGAAAATTTCCTTGGTTTTTTGTTTGCTAGAAAAAGGGATTGAAGGTCTTTTCGTGAGCGATGGTCGTAGCTGGACCATGTCCAGGATAGACATCGTAGTTAGGAAGAGTGAAAAGTTGCGTCTGAATGCTATGGAGGAGTTGTTCCGTGCTACCTGTAGGAAGGTCTGTCCGTCCGATGGTTTCTCGGAATAGAGCATCTCCCGTCAAGACTAGATGAGCATCAGGAAAGACCAGGGAAACACCGCCAATAGAGTGCCCTGGGGTTGGTAGAACTGTAAAACGAAATTCCTCAAGCTGGTATTCTTCATGAAAGACAAAGGTTTTCTCTGCAGGTTTTGCGACCACATCTGCCATATCATCGTGACGAGGGAGACCAGATAGATTATCGACTGGAGTATAAAGCCAAGATGCTTCACTCTCTGCTACATAAACTGGAGGATTTCCAAAAGTTTCACGAACCAAGTCCAGACTCATAATATGGTCGTAGTGGGTGTGGGTCAGGAGAATCGCACAGACGGGTTTGTTGATTTTCTCAATAGTCTTGTGAATAGCTTCCCAATGGCTACCTGGGTCAACCACAATCAGGTGTTGATCTCCTTCCAGGTAATAAGTGTTTTCATAGGCAACGGGATTCACGGTTTTATGGATTTTCATACTGGCTCCAATCTCAAAGAATGTACTAAACTAAGTATAGCACAGAAGAGGGAAATAAAGTGAAAAGAAAGTCCCACTTTTGTACTCAAGGTTGGTTGATTTATATTAAAAAAAGAAGGAAATTGCTGTGAGAAGACTTGTTATATTTTTAGTTGGATGGTAATAAGAACATAGAACAAATAAGAAATAACTGATAAAAATACAGTTTCTTTTATTGAGAACGCACTTGGATTTTATAGTTATAATTATAAATAAAATATGTTAAAAAAATAATATTTGCGAAGTGTATCCAAATATAAATGTAACGATTTGATACATTAAATAGTATTTTATTTATTTTTATATAATAACAAAAATAAGGTTTACAGTTTGTAAATAAAGGGTTTGAATAGAGTTTTATGAATCAAATAATTTGAATATTATAATTTTATTTTAAATAAAATTATAAAAGTTGTTGAAAAAGATAGGGAAAAATGTTAGTATGAATATGCATATTGAATATGAGGATATAATCCTTTTGAAATATCAAAATTAAAAAGCCTTTTTAAGGAGAGAAAGAAATTTTGTTTTTCTATATTTCAATATCGACATAATAAAAATAGGGAGGTTGTGTATCTTATGAAGAGTAAGCAACAGGATTTTAGAACGGAGAAGTACATTCGTTATGGCATTCGGAAGTACAGCTTTGGGGCAGCGTCGGTGGCAATTGCGGCCGGTTTGATGATGTTCCTAGGTAATGGTGCGGTATCGGCAGCGGAAGTACAAGGTGCAGATGCAACAGTGGCAACGACAACACCAGTAGCAACAAAGGAGTCGGAGTCAACTATAACGGCGGAGAAATCTGAAGCTAAGGCGTCAGAAAAAGTAGTAGAGACTAAAAAAGTTGATAAGACTGCTCTGACTAAAAAAGTAGTTGAGTTAGAAGCGAAGATTGCATCTGCAAAGAAAGCTGATGCAACAGCGATAGCTACTGCAAATGAAGTATTGATTGCGGCAAAGGCAGTTCTTGCAAACGAAACTGCAAAACAGGCTGATATCGATGCAGAGCATGCTAAAGTTGAAGCTTTGATTACAGTTGTAGTTGAGTCAGATGAAGCTGGGAAACAAGTTGAGGAAACAGCAGCAACTACAGCAGTCAAACCAGTGGCGACCACTGCTACAGAAAAAGCAGAAAAAGTAGAAGAAACAAAAGAAACTGTCGAACCAGTCCAAGAAGGTAAAAAAGTCTTAGAACAAGTTACGTCTGAAGCTGAGGTAACTAATGTTTTAGCAACTGAAGCAGTCCGTAGAAATAAGCTTGAGGCTGAAAACAAAGCGGCAATTGAGGCGGCGATAGCTAATAATAAAGAAGTTATTGCAGAAACTAAAAAAGTCCTAGCGAATGATACCCTTACAGCTAAACAAATCAATGATCAATTGTCACGCTTAAATGATTCCATTATTGCTGTCTACAATGATTTAAAGAAAGCAGGAATCGGAAAAGATGGAAACTTTGGAGTCGCTTTGGCTGCTCAAGATTTCTATGCCGAAGAGGGTTCTAACACAACTCATGCATCAGAAACAAACGCTTCAAATCATACTGGTAAAGATACCTATACAATTCCGGTACAAGAAATTAAATTAATTACGGGTACTGATGCTACAGGGTTAGAGATAGAAGTCTATTCTAATCAACGGACTGGTGAAGATACCAATGCTGGAAATGGGATGCATACAGAACAAGGTGGAAAAACTGGTCATAACAACAAAGGACGTGTAGACTATCCATTAACCCCTGATGCTGCTAAAAAGTTAGCTGAAGAAGCACCACTTTGGAGAAATAAACTCCGTGCCGATGGGTCAAGAATTTCAAACGCTGCGACGTCAATATACTCTGCTAACGGTGGTTATGAATACCTAGCTACAGAAATTTATGGCTATGGGTATGAACAAGGAGTTGACAGAGTTTATATTAAAGGTTTGAAAGATCGTATTGCAGTTACAGAAAAAGCTAAGCAAGCTGGTTGGAGTCTTACCTCTGTAACACCAACTAACCTTGTACCAGGTGTTGCTTATGATGAGGCGACAGATACCATTCAAGGTAAAGTAATTGCTGGTATTGAAAATGGAGTGTATGACTTACGATTCAATATTACTGCAACGAATACAGATGGGCGGACTGTCACCTTCCAAATTCAGAATCTACGTGCTGGTTGGGTAGGTTGGCAAGATAGCACACCTCCTACAATTCAGTCAGATTCAGCTCGTTATGATAGAACTGTTGGTGATGATGCGAATATCAATCTTCGTTTTCATGATTCTTCGGGAGCTAGTGCGATACCTGGCAATTCAGCAGGAAACTATGACTATACAACTGCTGAAGGTAAAGTAGTTAAAGTTCGTCAAAATTCTTCTAAAGCAGTCACAGGTGTCTCAGGCTACAACACTATAGGAGCAGAATTAGATGATTCTAAAGTGTTGATTCCTGGTACCAACTATACTGTAACAAACAGTACTGCTGAAGAGCAAAAAGCTGCTGGAACCAACATGGGTAATGCTGTCATTGGAGGTAAGGTGACAGAGGCAGGTATCTATACCGTTTCAGTATTTGCTAAAGATTATGATAAATTATCTAATAGTACGACATGGAATCAGTCAGGTCAAGAGGCTCACGGTTCTATTACTGTAGTTGTTAAGCCTAAAGTTGAAGTTCAAAACGTTGAAACCTATTCAACAACAGTTCCTGTTAAAATCTCGAAAGGTGCTACAAGTGCTAAGGTTACAATGCCAGATGGAACTGTAACAAACTTGAAAGCCGTTAATGGTAAATGGCTTGTAGATAGTGGTTCAACCAATACTGCGGTTACTGAAAATCAAGAACTAGGTGCTGTAGATTCAAATACCGTCTTTAATATTCCAGTCACGTCAGAAGCAACTGCAAAAGTTGGTGTTGATAATATCAAAGTAGAAGCATCAGCTGAAAATGTTAAGGGAACTTTCTTACGTGAGCGAGTTGAATTGAATGGAACTGATGGGCAAAAACACACTGCAGTTTTAAATAGTACATCTGGTCACTGGGAGCTTCCTGCTGACTATGCCGAAGTGAAAACAGCAAATGGAGATGGGACTACAACTTGGACGAAACGCCAAGTATACACTGAAGCGAAACTAGATGGCGGTATGAAATTCTTCATTTACGAATATACTCGTCAACTTGATAAAGATGGAAATGTAACCAGTGTAACTACTCCTGATCGTCCAATGACGGAATATGTTTCTCAAAATACTAACCAAGCTGGCGATGGTATGTCAGTAACTATTACTTTTGACAAACATTCAAACACATGGACATCATCAGATGGAACAGAAGTTACTGCTAAAAAGTTGGGTGATGATTCATGGGAAGTTCATACTAAATCAGGTTTTGGTGGAATCATTAGAGGAACAATCGCAACTAACTCAGATGTAGCGACTGTTGTCAATACGAAACCAACTGCAAGCTCACAAGATTATACTTCTACTAAAGGAACTGCGGTAGATCTCCGTAATGAAGCAAAAGCTGCAGTGACAATCTCTGATGCAGAAGATACTAAGTACGGAAAAACAACTTACATTACTCGTATTACAGTAACATCTCCTTCAGGAGTTCAGAAGGTTTATGACACTAAACAAGATGCAAACAACTATAATCTTGCTAGTGGTTATACACTGAGTGAAGTGGGAGTCTATACAGTAACAGTTGAAGTTATTGATAGTAATGGCAATTACACAACAGATGCTACAATAGGTGGAACTGAATCTGGTGTGGATCATGGGGCTGGCTCATCAACCGCTACAACAACTTACCACATTACAGTAACAGACACGATTGAAGGTCATAATGTAACATCCACAGATGTTCAAGGAGCGACTCAAACAGGTACTCCAACCTTTACATCTGTTGGTGATGGCTCACCTGTGGCACCAAGTGCTACTTCACCTGCTAAGTTGGTAGATCCTACCACTGGTAAGTTAGTTGACCAAGTAACAATTGATGGTCAAGGAACATACACAATTAATAATGAAACTGGTGTTGTGACATTTGTTCCGTTGAAAACATTCACAGGTACAGCAACCCCAGTGACTGTATCATTAACAGCAACTCTTGGTCAAGATAAAGATGGACAACCTATTACCACTACAGCGACAGCAACATATACTCCAACTGTTACACCAGTTACTCCAACAGCAACTCCTGCAGAATCAACTGGTATCCAAGGCGCTACTCAAACAGGAACGGTAGCATTCAAAGAAGGACACTCTGTTGCTCCAATCAAGCCGAACTCAGCTGTTCTTCTTGATAAGAATGGTACTCCGGTAGCACCTGGAGCTTCAGTAGATGCTTTGGATGAGAATGGTAACAAAGTAGGGGAATATACAATTGACCCAACTTCAAATACTGTAACATTCAGTCCAACCGATAAGACTTACAAAGGTAAAGTCCAACCTGCAACAGTTCAGGCTGAAGATGAGAATGGTACAAAAGTTAAGACAACTTATACTCCACATATTGTAGGTGTTACTCCAACAGCAGAACCTGCTAAGTCAGTTGATGTCCAAGGAGCAACTCAAGAAAGTACAGTAACATTCAATGGTGGTACGACTACACTGGATGGTAAACAGGTGACTGTAGATATTGACCCAGCTACTTTCACTCTTTTAGATGAAACCGGAACTCCAGCAACATCTGTTCCAGCTAAAGACCCTAGTGGAAATGTTATTGGTACATATACTCTGAAAACAGTTGGTGAACAAGCCGTTGCAGTCTTTACCCCAACTGATAAGACTTATAGTGGTGAAGTTCAACCTGTGCGTGTACAGGCTAAAGATAAAAATGGTATTTCGGTTGAAACAACTTACACACCATTGATTACGCCAGTTACACCAACAGCAACTCCAGCAACTTCTGAAAATATTCAAGGAGCAACACAAACAGGCACTCCTACATTTGTTCAAGGTGATGCAATTGCACCAATTAAACAAGGTTCAGTAAAACTTCTTGATAAAGAAGGAAATGAAGTTCCTGCAGGTCAGACAACTCCAGCTTATGCTGAAGATGGGACTACTGAAATTGGTACATTCTCTATTGATCCAACAACTGGAAAGGTAACCTTTAGTCCAACGGATAAATTGTATTCTGGTAAGGTTACTCCAGCAACTGTGCAAGCAGAAGATGAAAATGGAACTAAAGTGACGACAACTTACACGCCACAAATTATCCCAGTAAATCCTATTGGAGTTCCTGCGACTTCTGAAGATGTTCAAGGTGCAACTCAAACTGGAAAACCAGAATTCCAAGGTGGAACTGCAGTTGTCAATGGAAAAGAAGTTACTGTTGAGATGAATGACACTGTTCCAGCTAAATTGATTGATTCTAAAACTGGAAATGTTGTGGATTCTATCACTATTCCGGGTGAAGGTACTTATACTGTAGCACCGGACGGAACAGTAACCTTTGTTCCTGAAAAAACCTTTACAGGTCAAGCATCAGGCGTTGAAGTTTTACGTGAAGACAAGAATGGAACCCCCGTTACAGCAAGCTACACTCCAGTTGTTAAGGCAGCAATTCCAACAGCTACTGATGCTGTTACAGAAGACATTCAAGGTGCAACTCAAAAAGGAGTGCCTACATTCCTAGGTGGTAGGGTTACTGTTAATGGAGTGGAAAAAATTGTTCCTATTGATGAAGCCAAGGGTCTTGAACTTATTGATCCAAAAACAGGAAAACCAACAGATCAACCAATTGTCATTCCAGGCGAAGGAACTTATACTGTAAATAATGGTATGGTAGAATTTAAGCCAGAACCACAATTTACTGGAAAAGGAACAGGTGTAGAAGTACAACGTGTAGATGAGAATGGAACTCCTGTAAAAGCTAAATACACTCCAGTTGTTAAACCAGCAACTCCAACAAGTTCGGATGTTATTACAACAGATGTTCAGGGTGCAACTCAATCAGGAACACCAACATTTGAAGGTGGAAAAGTCAAAGTTAATGGTATTGAGAAAACTGTTGAAATTGATGAAACAGTCAAACCAACGTTTGATGATGGTACAAAAGAGAAGACAATTCCAGGTGAAGGTACATATACTATTGATGAAACTGGAAAAGTAACCTTTACTCCCGAGAAGACATTTACAGGTCAAGCAACAGGTGTGACTGTTAAGCGTGTTGATAAGAACGGAACCCCAATTACAGCTAAGTATACCCCAGTTGTTATCCCGGTTACACCTACTTCAAAAGATTCTGAATCAGAAGGTCCGAAAGGACAACCTCAATCAGGAACACCAACATTTGAAGGCGGAAAAGTAACAATCAATGGTAAAGAAATTCCGGTAGAAATTGATGAAACAGTTAAGCCGACCTTTGACGATGGTACAACAGAGAAGAAGGTACCAGGTGAGGGTACATATACTATTGATGAAGCTGGAAAAGTTACTTTCACACCAGAGCCAGAATTTGTAGGTCGAGCAACTGGAGTAACAGTTAAACGTGTTGATAAGAATGGAACCCCAATTACAGCTAAATACATCCCTACTGTACGTCCGAATACTTCATTTGTTGATACTAAAGGAAATATCCTAGCACCAAGTGAAGATGGTTCGCAACCTAAGAAAGATATTCCAGGATATAAAATTGTTGAAACTAAGGTTGATGAAAAAGGCAATGTGGTCCACGTTTATGAGAAGGTTAAGACTAGTCATAAGGATAAGGAAGGCAATGACATTCCAGGTTATCCAACCGAAGACGGCGAACAACCTAAGAAGGATATTCCAGGCTACCGCTTCGTAGAGACCAAGAAACTTCCAAACGGCGACACAGAACACGTTTATGAGACGGTTAAGACTAGTCATAAGGATAAGGAACGCAATGAAATTCCAGGCCACCCAACCGAAGACGGTGAACAACCTAAGAAAGATATTCCAGGTTACCGCTTCGTAGAGACTAAGAAGCTTCCAAACGGAGACACAGAACACGTTTATGAGAAGGTTAAGACTAGTCATAAGGATAAGGAAGGCAATGAAATTCCAGGCCACCCAACCGAAGACGGTGAACAATCTAAGAAAGATATTCCAGGCTACCGCTTCGTAGAGACTAAGAAACTTCCAAACGGCGACACAGAACACGTTTATGAGAAGGTTAAGACTAGTCATAAGGATAAGGAAGGCAATGAAATTCCAGGTTATCCAACCGAAGACGGTGAACAACCTAAGAAAGATATTCCTGGTTACCGCTTCGGAGAGACTAAGAAACTTCCAAACGGTGACAGAGAACACGTTTATGAGAAGGTTAAGACGAGTCATAAGGATTAGGAAGGGAATGAAATTCCAGGTTATCCAACCGAAGATGGTGAACAACCTAAGACAGATATTCCAGGTTACCGCTTCGTAGAGAGTAAGAAACTTCCAAACGGTGACACAGACCACGTTTATGAGAAGGTTAAGACTAGGCATAAGGATAAGGAAGGCAATGACATTCCAGGTTATCCAAGCGAAGGCGGTGAACAACCTAAGAAAGATATTCCAGGTTACCGCTTCGTCGAGACTAATAAACTTCCAAACGGTGACACAGAACACGTTTATGAGACGGTTAAGACTAGTCATAAGGATAAGGAAGGCAATGACATTCCTGGTTATCCAAGCGAAGGCGGTGAACAACCTAAGAAAGATATTCCAGGTTACCGCTTCGTCGAGACTAATAAACTTCCAAACGGTGACACAGAACACGTTTATGAGACGGTTAAGACTAGTCATAAGGATAAGGAAGGCAATGACATTCCAGGCCATCCAACCGAAAACGGTGAACAACCTAAGAAGGAAATTCCAGGTTACCGCTTCGTAGAGACTAAGAAACTTCCAAACGGTGACACAGAACACGTTTATGAGACGGTTAAGACTAGTCATAAGGATAAGGAAGGCAATGACATTCCAGGCCATCCAACCGACAACGGTGAACAACCTAAGAAGGAAATTCCAGGTTACCGCTTCGTAGAGACTCAGAAACTTCCAAACGGCGACACAGAACACGTTTATGAGAAGGTTAAGACTAGTCATCAGGATAAGGAAGGCAATGAAATTCCAGGACATCCAACCGAAGACGGCCAACAACCTAAGAAAGATATTCCAGGTTACCGCTTCGTAGAGACTAAGAAACTTCCAAACGGCGACACAGAACATGTCTACGAAAAAGTTGTTACTGCCCCTCAACAAAAGCCGACTGAGCAATCTCCAACTACTAAAGCAACCAAAGAATTACCTAATACTGGTACGGAAGATCATGCAGCTTTGGCAGCTCTAGGAGTACTTGGTTTGATGAGCGGATTTGGACTTGTGTCTCGCAAGAAAAAAGAAGACTAATTCTATACTCGAGATTCTAAGTAGTATCCATTAGTTTCTGAAACAAAAAACCAACTAATCGTTAGATTAGTTGGTTTTTGTCTATTCTCGATTTTTCCAAGCTTGGTAGCGAGTGTCAATCAAGAGTTGGGTTAAGCGTCCCATGGTTTCTCTTTCTTCGGGAGTGAGGGATTGGGCTTGGACAAAGAGATGGTGAACGTGTTCAATGACCTTGAAGGAAGAGAGGTCGTTGATAGAGGAGATGCCTGCATCAAGAATGATTCCAAAAAAGAGGTCAAAGTAGAGCTGCAGTTCCGTATCAGGGACCGTTTCAACCCATTCCTTGAAAGTAGTGTCGACTTGTTGGCTGTCACTATTGGTCTCGTCTAGTTGGACAAAGTGTTTGTCTTCAACCTGCCAACTAAAGGTGTCGTGCTGAGCAAGGCCACCTAAGGCGGTGCTTCGAACGACGATTTTTTTGTCCGGAATTTCCAACATCATTCCGATGATAGACCCTTGCGGGATAAACACTTTCGTTCTTTCCATCATGTTTTGATAGCCTGGTGTTTCGGTTAGTTCCTTGTGAAGCCCAGGGGCATCAAAAGTATAGACAGAGATAATGTTTTTCTGCAAGTTTGGATCAAGTTGACTGGCAGCATAGACAGCTAAATTGCCCCCTTTTGAGTGCCCTGCTAGGATAACCTTTTGCTTAGGATGTTGAGCAAAAAAGTTCTCCAAATATTGGAGGGCATGTTTTTGAGCAGGGATTTCCTTCATATAGGTCATATGGAAATCTTCTTTCCAACCGATGATACTATCATCCGTCCCACGAAAAACAAGCAAATAGGTATCGAGACTGATACGATAAGTCATGGCTGCAAACTGTTTTTGCAATTCAGGATCGATATCGTTGATAAAATCTGAGAGCTTGCAATTTTTAAAGCGTTTGTGTTGAGCGAGCTGATTCAATAACTGGAGACGATTTTTATTGGTCAACATCGTCGTGTCTCTAGGGATTTGAGGTGCAAGATCTATGAGGCGCTTTGGTTCTTGGGTAACTACATCATCAAAAGGAAGATAGGTTAATTCGGTCAAGGCAAGAACGTCTAACTCATTCACGGGGTGATCATAAAAGGAATCGTATGCTACATCATTTAAGTAGTCAAAAATATTGGCCATAAAATCTCCTTTCTCTATGTTTATCCTATCACATTTACCTAGAATTAGCTAGTGGGCTTGTTCGAATGACCTAGTAGGGTTGGATTGAAATACATAGAAAATAGATTGCTCCTATTTCAAACCTCTAAACGAGCTTACTTGTATGTTTTTGCTATCAATCCCATTTTCCTTTAAAAAATTCTTCATCTCATTTACATCATCAGGCTGACCTGTGATGAGATAGCTGGCTTGATTGCCGTATTCATCAATAGCACGTTTTACAAATTCTTGACTTTGAGAAAGTTCCTCGCTAGTTTTATAAGTAAAATTCGATGTTTTTTGAGCCAGTTCTTTCATCTCATTATCGAAAATAGTAACTCCTTTGTCAAAATGGTTGAGAATAATTGGAGCTTTACCAGACCATTCTTTGATAAGGGGGCGTAGAGCAGAAATACCAACATCAGATGCAAAGCAAACTAGTGGCTGATTCGTATCTTTAACAGTCAAAGAGGAATCCAGCCAACTCATCTCAATCTCACTGCCAGATGGTAAATGTGTCAAGGTGTTCTTAAAGTTGCTACCACTATTATGAGTCAAAATGAGAATTTCATCTTCATCAGGTGTGGAGGCAATGGTTAGCCATCGACTGGTTTGCTCTCCCTTAGCTTCATATTTACTAGCAGTAGACGAGGTATCAGGGAGTGCAAACTTAGCATAAGCCCCAACTTTCCAGATTTGATGACTCGGTTTTGTGATATGAATTAAATATAGATCTCCGCTGGGGTTTTCGATGGATTTTATCGATAATGTCTGGCTTCGTCCAAGATAAGCGATGGCACCCCAAGTTATAATACATAGCGCTCCAAGTGTTGATAGAATGATAATAAACATTTTTTTACCTCTTTTCATTTTTTATAACTCCTGTTCTTAATTTTATGAATGAACTATAAAAATATTCATTCATATCTTTTCAAAAAAATAAAGAAATCCATTCTTTATTTTAGAACTCCTTTAATGAAGTTGGTCGCAAGTATTTCAACAGTTTTGCCAATATCTGGAAAATCTTTTTCCGTGATATGCATATCCATATAGTAAAACAGATTATAAACCTGTAAAATATCTTGAATCTTTTCTGGCGAGTACCCTTCAGCCTGCATACGATTTGTAAAAGTTTTAACTAGAAACTGATGAAAAGGATTTGCGACTTTGCCTTCTTCCGAGGAATAGTAGCTGTGCAACTCATCTGCGATGGCAGGATTGTACCATTCTGCAAGGATTTTATTGGAAGAAACGAGAGTTCTGGACTGAGCAAATAGTTGACCAATGAGGTCGATCATGTCAATTTCCCAATCCAGTTCTTCGATCATAGCTTGGCGAACACGGTTGTTTTCATCTATATAGATGTCTAGAAAAATGGCTTCTTTACTCTCGTAATAGTTATAAAAAGAACCAACTGCAACACCAGCTTGCCTAGCAATTTCTGAAATACCTGTTGCCTTGTAACCTTTTTTCGAAAAAACTTCATAGGCTGCAGTCTTTAAAGATTTTTTTTTGTCCAATAGGATTTAACCTCCTTTGCTTCATGAATGAATAAATCTATTCGTTCATTCATATTCTAACAAATCATGGATAGCTTGTCAATAAGAAGGCTAGATCTATTAAATAAGTGAAAGAAACGCTAACTAAATGAGCACAAAAAGGAAAATATAGGATAAGGCTGGAACTATAATTAAAAATAAGGTATGATATCAGTGGGAATGTTCTCTATTTAGCATCTGTTTTCTTATCTGGATTTGGGAAATAGGCTTCTAAACAGTATGAGATACTGATCCGTAAATCTGATATGAAGAGTTTTGATACTTTGAGAAATAGCAAAGGAGGAGCGCATGCACAAGATTTTACTAGTAGAAGATGACCAAGTTATTCGGCAACAAGTGGGGAAACTGCTCTCTGAGTGGGGCTTTGAGGTCGTTTTGGTAGAAGATTTTATGGAAGTATTGAGCCTTTTTGTTCAGTCAGAACCTCATTTGGTCCTCATGGATATTGGTCTGCCTCTTTTTAATGGTTACCACTGGTGTCAGGAGATTCGTAAGATCTCTAAGGTGCCCATCATGTTTCTGTCTTCGAGAGACCAGGCGATGGATATTGTCATGGCGATCAATATGGGGGCAGATGACTTTGTAACTAAGCCTTTTGACCAGCAGGTCCTCCTTGCCAAGGTTCAGGGTCTGTTGCGCCGTTCCTATGAGTTTGGCCGTGATGAAAGTCTGCTAGAGTATGCGGGTGTGATCCTCAATACCAAGTCTATGGACCTGCACTATCAGGGGGAAGTTCTGAGTTTGACCAAGAATGAATTTCAAATTTTGCGAGTGCTGTTTGAACATGCTGGCAATATCGTGGCGCGTGATGACCTGATGCGGGAACTCTGGAATAGCGACTTTTTCATCGATGATAACACCTTGTCTGTAAACGTTGCTCGCTTGCGCAAAAAGTTGGAGGAGCAAGGTTTAGCAGGGTTTATCGAAACCAAGAAAGGGATAGGATACGGACTGAAACATGCTTGATTGGAAATCATTTTTTCTAGCCTATCTGCGTTCTCGCAGTCGCATCTTTGTCTATATTTTTTCATTAGGCTTTCTCGTCCTTCTCTTTCAGTTTTTATTTGCTAGTCTAGGAACTTATTTTCTTTATTTCTTTCTGCTCAGTAGTTTTTTGACCTTCTTATTTTTGGCTTGGGATATATTTGCAGAAGCTCAGGTTTACCGGCAGGAAGTACTCTATGCTGAGAGAAATCCCAAGTCTCCTCTGGAATGTGCGCTAGCAGAAAAGCTCGAAGGGCGTGAGTCTGAATTGTATCAAAAGAAGTCTGAAGCGCAGAGCAAGCTGACGGATTTGCTTGATTACTACACCTTATGGGTTCACCAGATCAAGACGCCCATTGCAGCGAGTCGCCTTTTAGTAGCAGAAGTCTCTGATCGGGAGGTAAAGCAGCAGCTGGAACAGGAAATTTTCAAGATTGACTCCTATACCAACCTGGTTTTGCAGTACCTGCGTTTAGAGAGTTTTCACGATGATTTGGTCTTTGAACAGGTTCAAGTGGAGGACTTGGTCAAGGAGATGGTTCGTAAGTACGCACTTTTCTTTATCCAAAAGGGACTGACGGTCAACCTCCATGACCTTGACAAAATTATCGTGACCGATAAGAAGTGGTTGTTGGTCGTCATTGAACAAATCCTTTCAAACAGCCTCAAGTACACCCAGGAAGGTGGGCTAGAGATTTATATGGAAGGCCAGGAGCTCTGTATCAAGGATACGGGAATCGGGATTAAAAACAGCGATGTACTCCGAGTCTTTGAACGTGGTTTTTCAGGCTACAATGGGCGTTTGACCCAGCAGTCATCTGGACTTGGCCTCTACCTATCCAGGAAAATTTCTGAAGAGCTGGGCCACCAGATTCGTATCGAGTCTGAGGTTGGGATAGGAACAACCGTTCGCATCAAGTTTTCCAATAGGAATCTGATAATTGAGTGAGCATAGTTGATGATAACCTTATCCATCTGTGGAACTTTTGTTTTAGTCGATATCTCTATTTTTATGATAACGTCTAGAAGTTACCGTAAGATTGTCCAGATGTAAAAAATGTTACACTAGGAAACGACTAGAATATAGTCAAAAAATAAAAGAGGTAAAAATGAAAGAAAGTTATTTTGACGGAGGAATCCTAGATTATATTGGATACTCTATCTTAGTAGCCATAGTTTTCGGGCTTACCTTGGGGATCGCAACATCTTAGGCGGTTTGCATGATGCAAAATTGCAAACCAAACACACGGTAGTAGATAGTCAACGTCTATACTTTGACAGGACTGGAGCACAACTATTCGGCAACTGGATCAAGTGGTTTCTTCTAACCATCATCACGTTTGTAATCTATGGCTTCTGGTTGCAAATCAAAATGAAGCAATGGATTGTCGGACACACCAATCATGTTTAAAGATTAAAACGGCATCTTCTTTCAGAGGAGATACCGTTTTTTCTTTTTCGTATAAGGAAACAAAAATTTCTTCCTTTTTCTATCTGTTCAATTGATAGATTTCTTTGGAGAAAGACTGTAAAATTTTTGATATAATGTTAAGGATAGACTGATGGATGCTTAAAGGATAATTTTCAAAAACATAACAGGTGAGAATTAAAAATATGTAAGATTGAAAAGAAGTCTCTCTGCTATCATCCAAGCAGAAACAAGAGTATATGAAATAAAAGGAGTAACCAATGACCGGAAATTATTCAACACGTGAATACCGTGAGAAATTATATGATGATCTTCATGTTCGATTAAGAGATATAGTGATTTTGATGTGTGCGATTTTTATTGCCTCTATAGGTTTAAATATGAATTCAACAGCTGTCATTATTGGAGCCATGCTGATTTCCCCTCTTATGACACCGATTGTTGGACTGGGTTTTGGTTTAGCTATTTTTGATACCCGTTTAATCAAACAATCTCTAGAGGTTTTATTTACTCAAGTATTGGTCAGTTTGCTTGTCTCGACTCTGTATTTCTGGATTTCTCCCTTATCTTATGCAAGTAGCGAACTGATTGCACGAACCTCTCCAACCATTTGGGATGTTCTCATTGCTATTGCTGGTGGGATAGCAGGTGTAATTGGATCAAGGAAAAAAGAAGCAAACAATATCGTGCCAGGAGTAGCCATTGCAACAGCTCTGATGCCACCTATCTGTACTGCAGGATATGGTTTAGCTAATGGAAATGTACGATTTTTATTTGGGGCTCTCTATCTTTTTTTGATCAACTGTGTCTTTATCATGCTAGCCAACATTGTTGGAACAAGAATTTTGATGAGAAAATCTCCCTTAAGTTCATTTAAAGAGCTAAACATTAAAATGAAAATTGGCTTGACATCCTTGATTGTATTATTGGTTCTTCCAGCCAGTTATTCAGCAGTCACTCTGTCGATAGAACAAGCGCGAAAAGAAGGAATCAAACAGTTTATAGCAAAAGAGTTCGCCAATCACACGGTCATTAATCAAGTCTACAAGTCAAGGAATAATGAATTGGTCTTGACGGTTGTTGGAGATCCGATTTCAGACGAAGAATTAGAAACGCTCCACCAAAAACAAGCCTCTTACGGTATTCAATCTGTTGAATTGAAAGTCAATCAAGTCCATAATTCGACAAAATTAGACAGTGATACGACCAAGGAATTTTATGAAACTATTAACAAGTATATCGATCAAAAACTCTCTGAAAAGGATTCACAAAAAGATCTCGTAAAAGAAAAAGAAGCAGACAAGGATTGAGGATATTGAACTTTTCTAACTCGAGGAAGCAAATCTTGGGAGGATATCCTACACCCAAAAATTAGTGGATAGAAAGAATTGTTGACGAGGCTGCCATTTGTGGTGGTTTGACCAATCACTACTAGCTCAGCTTAATCAAAATATAAAAAAGCAACAACTGAAATAGTTGTTGCTTTTTTGGTGGCTGAGATTTTGTTCCAGGTTAAATGGTTTATTTCTCAACGCGTGATTTGTTGGCGATATCAGCAAGGATAGCTTGGACAAAGTCATCAACTGAGACAGTGTGTGTTTCTTTTTGGCCGTAGCGGCGAACGTTGACTGTTTTGTCTTCCATTTCCTTGTCCCCAACGATCAATTGGTAAGGAATTTTGCTTGTTTGTGAAGCACGAATCTTGAACTGCATTTTTTCATTGCGCTCATCTACATCTGCACGGACACCACGGTCACGGAGTTTTTTAGCTACTTCCCATGCGTAGTCCACGTGTTTTTCGTTAGATACTGGGATGAGAGTTACTTGGTGTGGGGCAAGCCATGTTGGGAAGGCCCCCTTGTAGTTCTCAATCAAGATAGCTGTGAAGCGTTCCATAGTTGAGATAACCCCACGGTGAATCATAACTGGACGGTGTTCTTCACCATCAGCTCCAATGTATTTGAGGTCGAAGCGTTCTGGAAGCAAGAAGTCAAGCTGGATAGTCGAAAGGGTTTCTTCTTTTCCGAGAGCTGTCTTAACTTGGATATCCAATTTTGGTCCATAGAAGGCTGCTTCACCTTCAGCTTCAAAGTAGTCAACACCCATTTCATCAAGTGCTGCACGAAGCATGGTTTGGGCATTTTCCCACATCTCATCGTTGTCAAAGTACTTGTGAGTATCTTGAGGGTCACGAAGAGAGAGACGGAAGCGGTATTCAGTCAAGTTGAAGTCTTCATAAACATCGATAATCAACTGAAGGGCACGTTGGAATTCTTCTTGGATTTGTTCTGGAGTAACAAAGAGGTGACCGTCGTTGAGAGACATTTCACGCACACGTTGAAGACCAGTGAGGGCACCAGATTTTTCATAACGGTGCATCATACCAATTTCAGCGATACGGATTGGCAATTCGCGGTAAGAGTGAACATGGTGTTTGAAGACTTGGATGTGGTGTGGGCAGTTCATTGGACGAAGGACAAATTCTTCCCCGTCACCCATGTCCATGGTTGGGAACATGTCTTCTTGGTAATGATCCCAGTGACCAGAAGTCTTGTAAAGCTCCACAGAAGCAAGTGGTGGAGTGTAAACGTGTTGGTAGCCAGAAGCCAACTCTTTGTCGACGATGTAGCGTTCCAATTCACGACGGATCGTCGCACCGTTTGGCAACCAGAATGGAAGTCCTTGACCAACTTCTTGAGAAATCATGAAGAGGTCAAGCTCTTTACCAAGTTTACGGTGGTCACGTTCTTTAGCTTCTTCACGCATTTGAAGATAGTTCTTCAAGTCTTTCTTATCAAACCAAGCTGTCCCGTAGATCCGTTGCATCATCGCGTTGTCGCTATTTCCACGCCAGTAAGCACCAGCTACATGGAGAAGGTGGAAGATTTGGATACGGCCTGTTGATGGAACGTGAGGGCCACGGCAAAGGTCTACATATTCACCCTGACGGTAGATAGTCAAACCGCCTTCGTCCTCAGAGTGTTCTTCAATCAATTCCAACTTGTAAGGGTCGTTTTTGAAGATTTCACGTGCCTCGTCTTTCGTCACTTCTTCACGGATTGATGGGAAGTTTTCTTTGACGATTTTTTGCATTTCTTCTTCGATACGAGGAAGGTCTTCGTTGGAGATTTGACCAGCCTGATTGTCCGTATCATAGTAGAAACCATCTTCGATAGCTGGACCAACTCCCAAGTGAATGTCTGGGAAGAGGCGACGAGCTGCTTGGGCAAACAAGTGGGCAGCTGAGTGACGCAAGATCGGAAGGGCATCTTCGTGATCAGGTGTCACGATTTCGATGCTTCCATCTTCAGTGATAGCACGAGTCGTGTCGATGAGTTTGCCGTTGAATTTACCAGCCAAGGCTTTTTTAGCGAGGGAATTGCTGATAGATTGGGCAATTTCAAAAGTAGTAACGCCAGATTCGAATTCACGAACAGCGCCATCTGGGAAAGTAATCTTAATCATGGTTTTCTCCTTAAATATTTATTCTATTTTTGTTGGACAATTTTAAGAGCCTAGCAAATTCTTCCGCAGTCTGATTCTCTGATTGACTACCATCTGTTACGAGGCTAGTATAGCCTAATCTCACCGCTTCCTTACGAACCATTTGAGCAAAAAGAATGTCTCGTTGCATCCAGTTTTCAAAAGCTTGATCGGGGTTGGTTGTACCCTCTAAGACATAAGGAACCCATTCTCTCTGTATATAATGCTTTTTTTGAAAATCAGCTGTCGGAGTCAAGCATAGATAGGAGGATGCTTGACATTCAAGCTCCTTTACTAAGTGAGGCAAAAGTCCTGCTCCCTCCACCAAGAGAGGTCTGTTTTGATTCTTTATCAAGTAAGATTTTACATAAGGAAAAATCTCTTCATAAAAGCGCCATTCTTCATCTGCCATCTCTTCTGGATTTCTCATCCAGATTTGTTCTGGATTTCTATCCTGCCTAAGAAGGCAAATTGGCTGTGAGTCTTCACTTGCTTGACTCATCATCTTTTCTACCAAATCATCCAGTTTGATATGAAGTAGTTGATACTGTCTAGCAAGAAGTGAGGCAATTGTTGACTTTCCACTGCAAGGCGATCCGCCAATCATATAAAGCATCATTCTTCCTCCTTCTGACAAAACAAAAACGACATCCTAAAAGGACGTCGCAACGTGGTTCCACCTTCATTCATGTTCCTCAAAAAAGAGGGACACCTCTGATTGGCTTTAACGTAGCCACCGTTTTATGTTTGCATAAAAGTCAGTAGAGTAGTATCAGTTTAGGCTTTCTATGCGTTTCCAGCAACCACGCACTCTCTAGTAGAAAGGGACTAAGTGACTTGTCTCTATGCATTATTATAGCATGATTGCGAGAATTTTCAAGGTTTTTGTATAATTTTTTTATTTTTCTCTCGCTGGAAGACATGCTTGATCCCCACACCAGCAGCCAACCCAAGTAGGGCAAAGAGTTCATAGGCTAGGAAGTAAAGCAGGATGAACTCACCAAAGGTGATGATAGTAAAGCAATAGAGCAGACCAATGCTGAGTAGCCACCAAAGTGAGAAATGAAATCGATAGCTATAAAGTAGCGATACGATAAAGGTTACTAGAGGTGAAAAGAGGACGATGTTGTAAATGTACAGTCCCTTCAGTGTATATGGGTCAGAGATGAGTAGAGAGAGGAGTTCATAGAGTGGCCAGTAAAAGAAGAAAATTACAAGGTAGTATGGGATATACTTAAGATAATTCCGCATGGCAATAGTCCTCCAATCTGCAAAAATTGAGAGATATTTGAGAGATATTGTAGACCACATAATCCTAAATGAAGGGGAAATCTCTACTTATATTATAGCACGATTTAGAAGCTCTTACAATTTAATCCAGTGATCAATGATAGTGATCTTTTCGAGTGTTTTCTGTTATAATACTAACAAAAGAAGTAAAAGGGTAAGGAGAAAGAATGACCAAAATAGCAGTTCTTTCAGACATACATGGAAATACGACAGCTTTGGAAGCTGTTCTGGCTGATGCAAGAGCGGCAGAGGTAGATGAGTACTGGCTTTTAGGAGATATTCTGATGCCAGGAACAGGGCGTAGAAGGATCTTGGACCTATTAGCTAGCTTGCCTATTACAGTAAGAGTGCTGGGAAATTGGGAAAACAGTCTCTGGAGAGGCCTGCATCGCAAGTTAGATCCTACAAAAGCGAGCCATCGTTATCTCCTGCGTCAAAGTCAGTACATCTTAGAGGATGTCAGCCCTGAAGAAATCGAAAACCTCAATAATCAACCCATGCAAGTTCATCGTCAGTTTGGTGATTTGATGGTAGGAATCACTCACCATCTCCCTGATAAAAACTGGGGAAGAGAGTTGATCCATACGGGAAAGCAAGAAGATTTTGATAGATTGGTGACGAATCCACACGCCTCTATCGCAGTATATGGCCATATTCATCAACAGTTGCTTCGTTACGGAAGTGATGGACAGTTGATTCTTAATCCAGGTTCCATTGGACAACCCTTCTTTCTAGATGCGAAGTTGCGTAAGGACCTGCGGGCCCAGTATATGATTATAGAGTTTGATGAAGCAGGTTTGTCTGATATTGATTTTCGTCGTGTGGATTATGATGTAGAAGCTGAATTGCAGTTGGCTAAGGATTTGAAGCTCCCCTATTTTCAGGTCTACTATGAAAGTTTGGTAAATGGGATTCACCATACTCATAACCATGAATTGTTGGGTCAGATTAGTGAACAAGAAGGTTATGATCAGGATGTTGAACTCTGGATGGAAAGAGACAAAAAAGATTGGTTTTAAGAGGATTTCTAGCTAGAAAACAGATAGTCTAGGAACTGTTGTTTTCCGATAAGTCGAACTGGATACGAATTGTCGGCTTCTCAAATTTATGTTAGAATAACGGAATATAACTAATTTGAATCTCATACTAATTGATATTCAAAATAAGAGGAGACAGATAATGAAACCAGAAGAGTTACACGCTATTGCCTCGGAGTTGGGCTTGCAATTTGACGAAGATTCGCGTAGTATTTATGGCACGCAGTCAGGCTATTTATTATTCCTGCAAGAAACTGACGTGAAAAATCAGTTTCGACTTTGTGTCAGTGTGAGTTTGAATGGTAATCCTGCGGATTCAGAAGAAAATGAATTGGTTTGGGATGAGTTTAAGAGTGAATCTCTTCCAAACTTGTCGACCTTGTCTATCAACCAGTACCTTGTTTCTTTTGTTGTAAAAGGTGCCATGCGCAAATCAAAAACAATTGAAAAGTTACAGACGCTCATAACAGACCTCGTTGTCTTCCTTGAAACCCATCATTTCGTACAAGTCTGTGCCTACAGTGGTCAGGAAGGCCCCGTTGGTCTCTATCAATTAGGTGATTCAATTTTCCTTATCAACGAGGAAAGCTATCAATTGCTG
Source organism: Streptococcus jiangnanensis (assembly GCF_040888325.1). Taxonomy (GTDB): domain Bacteria; phylum Bacillota; class Bacilli; order Lactobacillales; family Streptococcaceae; genus Streptococcus; species Streptococcus jiangnanensis. The sequence continues at coordinate 494,775 of NZ_JBFNFF010000001.1, forward strand.
AAGAGCAACCTTCAAATTGAGGTGGATTCTTATCAAAACCAGAAGGAAAATGTTCTTCTTGGAGCAGTCGGTGCCTTGCTGGGTGCCTTGATTGGTGGAGCAGTTGCTCTATTTATCGCACGTCTAGGTTATGTAGCTATGGTAGCGGGTATCGTTCTGGGGATTTGTACCATTAAAGGATATGAAATCCTTGGAAGAAAGGTATCTCGAAAGGGGATTGTGATTTCCTCTATTTGGATGGTGATTACTGTCTTTCTAGTGAATCAAATTGATTTGGCGATGGAAGTCGTTGCCAAACTAGGGGTTGAGTTTGCCTTTGCTTTCCGAGTGGTGAATCAATTAATCTTTAGCGGTGATTTCCCAGATAACTATTTTTATAATCTAGCTATGTTAGCTGTGTTTACCTTAGTTGGTGCTGGGGTGTCTATCAGCTCGGTTTGGTCAAGTCATAAAACAAAAGGGATTGTCCGAAAAATTGCATAAAAAATAAGTCTTTGTATGCCCTCTACCGTTCTGGTTGTCAAGAGGGATACAGGACTTTTTGCATGGAGAAGGTAATCATTCGTTAATATTTGACAGGATAAGCAAATAAGGTATAATGTTTATACGGGAAAAGATGAATAAAATATCAATGAAAGGAGAAGAAGATGCAAATTTCAAGCCGATTTACAATTGCGACTCATATGATGATTATTATTGCAATGCAGGATACAGAAAGTAAAGTAACCAGCGATTTTCTTGCAGCTAGTGTCGGAGTCAACCCAGTCATTATCCGTAAGACTTTATCGCAACTCAAAAAAGCTGGATTGATTTCAGTTGCTCGTGGTACGGGAGGAACTGAGATAATAAAAGACCTTCAAGAGATCAATTTGTTGGATGTCTACCAAGCTGTGGAGTGTTTAGGAAAATCTGGTAAGCTCTTTAGTTTCCATGACAATCCAAATCCTAATTGCCCAATTGGTGCGAATATCCATGCAGTCTTGGACCAAAAGCTGTTCGATGTTCAAGCAGCTATGGAAAACCAACTGCGTCAGACAAGTCTGGCTCAGGTTGTAGCTGATGCTCAGAATAAACTGTCTAAGTGAGAGGACTAAGGTTCTCTTTTTCTATTGCCGCTCTTTTTATAAGTTGGGCAAGAAGAATTGTGGTAAAGTGTACTAGATGCTTTACGGTAAACTATAAAGAAAAATGTGAGCCTCAGTTTCAGGTTCACATTTCATTTTTTACTCATGGCAAAATGGCCTTTAGTTGGTTCAGAATGGTTTGTAAGGTTACGATCGCTTGTTCTCCTTGTTGTGGTTGGTAGAGTAGTTGGAAATACTTGCGAATAGTTTCTTCAAATTGCTTAGGGAGGAGTGTACAATGGGCCTTTGCATACTCCAGCATCCGTTTTTCACCAGGATGGGTTTGCTCATTGAGCGCAAATAACAAGTCAAAGTAGGAAGCAAAAAACTCACTCGTACGATGATTCATACTGAGAAGATCTTGGCGTTTGATAGCTTTTTCTATTTGGTGAGAGAAGGCAGGCATGGCTTGTTCTAGCAAAAGGAGTTGCCTTTCGATGATATGCATTTTGAGTTCCTGTGGATAGGGAATCTGGTAGGTTCTTTGGAGAGAAGCATAGTGTCCATTCGGGTCATATAGAATCTTGCTGTGGAGTAGATTATGCCACATGCAAGTTGTATAAGCATTTTGAGCTTTGTGTTGAAAAACGGTTGAGTTCAATTCCTGTTCAAACGACTCCATCGAATGATAAATCAACTCGATTTCGATACCGTTGTTTAGTACACAGTCGTCCTCTAACTCCCAAAACTGGTTTCCAATTTCCATATAGGAGCAGTATTTACTCAAAATTTTTAGGCGATTCGCCTCATCAATAGGAGAGTTGAGATAGACATAAACGTCATAATCAGAGTTTTGATCGTAGGCTTGTCCTGCACGAGAACCACCAAGAGCAATAGCTTCTACTTGTTCCAGTTGAGAGAATTCTTTGCAAAGTTCGTGGATCATGATTTTTCTCCTTACTTTATGGTTTTAAAGTCATTTTACCAAAAAGTAAAACGTTTGCATAGCATTGAGTTACTCTTTTTCATTTATAGCAAAAATGTGAACCCTTGTTTTGAGTTCACATTTCGTTTTTATTCTGCGGCTTGTTGCCAATGTTTTGCTAGCTTATGAGAAAGGCTGGAAATGGCAAAGTTAAAAATAAAATAAATCAAGGCAATCAGGATATAAAGACTGAAGACCTGCTCTGGTTCGAAATAGCGTCCCATGAGAATTTGGCTGGCGCCAAAGAGTTCTTGTAGGGCGATAACAGAGTAGAGAAGACTGGTATCCTTAATCACAGTTACAAACTGAGAAATGATAGCTGGCAGCATTTTGCGAATCGCTTGTGGGAGAATGATGTAGTAGAGGATTTGCGCAGAGGTGAATCCTTGCGACATTCCTGCTTCGTACTGGCCCTTGTCCACGGCATTGAGGCCGCCTCGGATAATCTCAGCCAGGGCTGCTGAGGTAAAGAGGGTAAAGGCTGTAATACCAGCTGGTGTGGACTTCATCTTAAACACCAAAAAGATGGTGAAAATCCAGAGGAGGTTGGGAACGTTACGTACAAACTCGATATAAATGCTGGAGATGATCCGTAAGACAGGATTTTTCCCATTTCTCATGACGGCTAGCACTGTTCCGATAAGGGTCGAGAGGACGATAGCAATCAGAGAAATGTAGAGGGTTAAGCCAAATCCTTTAAAGATAAAGATTAGGTTATCTGGGGTCAAAACTTCTAAAATAGATTCCATAGTAACCTCCTAAAGTGAATAGGCTTTTTTATTGGCTTGCTCCATCTTGCGACCAAACTGGGCAACAGGGAAGCATAGAGCAAAGTAGAGAAGTGCAGCGCCTAAAAAGGCTGGGATATAGTTTCCGTTGAGAGCCGACCAAGACTTAGTCACAAACATCAAGTCTACTCCAGAGATGATAGCTACGGTAGAGGTGTTCTTGATGAGGTTAACAATTTGGTTGGTCAATGGAGGGAGAATGATACGGAAGGCTTGAGGCAAGATAATCAAGCGCATGGCACTGATATAGGTAAAACCTTGCGACAAGGCGGCCTCCATCTGACCGCTAGGAATAGACTGAATCCCTGAACGAATTACCTCAGCGATATAGGCGCCGTGATAGAGTCCCACACAAAGTACAGCTGTCCAATAAATCGGAATCATGATGGTGTGTTCACTGATAAGAGGCAAACCATAAAAGACGATGACAAACTGCACCAAGAGGGGAGTATTTTGATAAAATTCCACAAAGATGCGAGCTAAAGCACGCAAGAATGGGCGTTTGCTGGTTGACATGGCTCCAAAGAAGATGCCCAAAACCATGGCGAGGATAAAGGAACCAACCGCTAGGGCAAGGGTGAAGAGGAAACCATTGAAAAATTGTCCAAAATCCTGAAAATAGGCTGTCCAAGATGATAAATCTGTCATGGGGTGTCCTCCTTAATCTGCGGTATGGCTAGATGGTTTGAGCTTGTAACGGTCATAAAGTTTCTGCAAACTACCATCCTTGCTCCATTTAGTGACCAAGGTATCAAGATAGTTGTTTAGCTCGGTATTTGATTTCTTGGTGACGATACCGTAGTCAGATGGTTTGAAACTATCATTTAGTAGTTCTGTCCGTTTGCTGATGTAGCCAGACAGGATAGAGCGGTCCACAGAAAAGGCATCAATACGGTGAGCGTGAAGGGAAGTAATCAATTCTGGGTAAGAACCAAGCTCAACGAATTTAAAGGTTAGACCTTTCTTTTTACCCAATTCAGTAATCAAGCGCTGGGTGATGGAGCCTTGGGCAACCCCAATAGTTTTACCGTTTAGGTCCTCAATGCTTTTGATGTTGGCGGATTTATTGACCAAAAAGCCAGAAGCGTCCGTATAGTAGGGACTGGTGAAGTTGTATAGTTTTTTACGTTCATCTGTGATGGTGAAGGTTGCGATATCCATGTCGACCTGTTCGTTGTCTAGTAGTGGACCGCGGGTTTGAGCGGTAACAGGAACGTAGCGAACCTTGACCTTGAGTTCGTCTGCAATCATCTTGGCTAAGTCAGTTTCGATACCAGAATAAGTACCGGTCTTGGGGTCCTTGTAGCCAAAATTAGGAACGTCTTGTTTGACACCGACAACTAGTTCGCCTCTTTTTTGAATGTCTGCGACACTGGTATCAGCCTGAACTGGTTTGGCAGCAGCAAGACCGAAAAGGCTAATTAATAATGCTGATAAAAAGAATTTCTTTTTCATAGGCGCCTCCTTATTTGACTTTATCACTTTCGTGGTTGATAATTTTGCTGAGGAATTGTTGGGCACGAGGTTCGCTTGGATTGTCGAAAAAGTCATCGACATCTGTCGTATCCACCAAAACTTCTCCGTCAGCCATAAAGATAATGCGGTCCGCAACCTCTCGAGCAAATCCCATTTCGTGGGTAACGATGATCATGTTCATCCCATCATGCGCCAGTTTTTGCATAACTGCTAGAACATCGCCGATGGTTTCAGGGTCAAGAGCAGATGTTGGCTCATCAAAGAGGAGGAGCTCCGGATGCATGGCAAGACCACGAGCAATGGCGATCCGCTGTTTTTGACCACCAGATAGCATAGCTGGATAGGAATCTTTCTTGTCCCACATGTTTACAAATTCCAGATATTTTTGGGCTATTTTTTCAGCTTCTTTTTTATCAATTCCTAGAACTTTTATAGGTGCAAGTGTCACGTTTTCTAACACTGTTTTGTGTGGATAAAGGTTAAAATGTTGAAAAACCATGCCGACTTCCTTACGAAGAGGAACCAGATCTTTCTGGCTAGCACCTGCTACTTGGTGTCCATTGACTAGGAGACTTCCTTTGTCAACAGCCTCTAAACCATTGATCGTACGGATGAGAGTGGACTTCCCAGAACCGGAAGGTCCAAGCAGGACAACAACTTGTCCTTTTTCAAAATGGAGATTGATGTCGCGGAGTGCGTGATAGTCTCCGTAATATTTTTCGACGTTTTTAAATTCTACTAAAGCCATGAGAGATCTCCTTTGTGTTAGATTTTATAACATGATTCTACAATAAAAGAATGTTCTTGTCAAATCATATCTGAAAAAAATTCACTAAAATGTTATAAAAAAGCAATCTGAATAGAGAAAAAGCCTAAATCATGTTATAATGAAACGATAGAATTCTTAGAAAGAGTGGATGTTTTTTTGATAACTCCTACTTATGAATGGCAGTTTGCCCCGCAGGTTGAAGATGCGGATTTTACAAAGATAGCCAAGAAGGCTGGACTGGGTCCTGAGGTGGCTCGGTTATTATTTGAAAGAGGGATTCAGGATGAGGAAAGTCTCAAGAAGTTTTTAGAACCTTCTTTGGAGGACTTGCATGACCCCTATCTGCTCCATGATATGGACAAGGCAGTCGAACGGATTCGTCAGGCCATTGAAGAAGGGGAAAATATTCTCATTTATGGAGACTACGATGCGGATGGCATGACTTCGACTTCGATTGTGAAGGAAAGTTTGGAACAGCTTGGTGCCGAGTGTCGGGTTTACCTACCCAATCGTTTTACCGATGGCTATGGTCCCAATGCCAGTGTTTATAAATACTTTATCGAGCAAGAGGGGATTTCCTTGATTGTGACAGTGGATAATGGGGTTGCGGGTCACGAAGCCATTGAATTGGCCCAGTCTATGGGAGTGGATGTCATTGTGACCGACCACCATTCCATGCCTGAAACCCTTCCTGATGCCTATGCGATTGTTCACCCTGAGCATCCAGATGCAGATTATCCCTTCAAATATTTGGCCGGATGCGGAGTGGCTTTCAAGCTGGCTTGCGCTCTTTTAGAAGAAGTGCAAGTTGAGTTGCTCGATTTGGTAGCTATCGGTACCATTGCAGATATGGTGAGCTTGACGGATGAAAACCGTATCATGGTTCAATATGGTCTGGAAATGTTGGGACATACCCAGCGCATCGGTCTACAAGAAATGCTGGACATGGCAGGGATTGCTGCGAATGAAGTGACAGAAGAGACGGTTGGCTTCCAGATTGCTCCTCGTTTAAATGCCTTGGGGCGATTGGATGATCCCAATCCTGCCATTGATTTGCTGACTGGGTTTGACGATGAGGAAGCACATGAGATTGCCCTCATGATTCACCAGAAAAATGAAGAACGTAAGGAGATCGTTCAGTCAATCTATGAAGAAGCTAAGACCATGGTAAATCCTGAGAAGAAGGTCCAGGTTTTGGCCAAGGAAGGCTGGAATCCTGGGGTTCTGGGTATCGTGGCTGGGCGCTTGTTGGAAGAACTAGGGCAGACAGTCATTGTTCTTAATATAGAAGATGGTCGTGCCAAGGGCAGTGCTCGTAGTGTGGAAGCGGTCGATATTTTTGAAGCTCTGGATCCCCATCGAGACCTCTTTATCGCCTTTGGTGGCCATGCTGGTGCAGCTGGAATGACGCTGGAAGTGGAGAAGATTCCAGATTTATCTCAAGTCTTGGAAGACTATGTCCGTGAAAAAGGTGCAGATGCTAGTGGTAAGAATAAGTTAAATCTAGATGAAGAGTTGGATTTGGAGACTCTTAGTTTAGAAACGGTTAAAAGTTTTGAACGCTTGGCACCCTTTGGAATGGACAATCAAAAACCTGTCTTTTATATCAAGGATTTTCATGTCGAAAGTGCCCGTACTATGGGAGCGGGCAATGCCCACCTCAAACTAAAAATTTCCAAGGGTGAGGCGAGTTTTGAAGTGGTGGCCTTCGGACAAGGTAGATGGGCGATAGAGTTTGCTCAAACAAAAAACCTAGAATTGGCAGTCACCTTGTCTGTCAACCAATGGAATGGCCAAACTGCCCTCCAGTTGATGATGGTGGATGCGCGTGTGGAAGGTGTTCAACTCTTTAACATTCGTGGGAAGAACGTAGCCCTGCCAGAAGGGGTTCCAGTTTTAGATTTCTCTGGAGAGTTGCCAGATCTAGCGAATAGTGATGCTGTGGTTGTGAAAACCATTCCTGAAGATATTACCTTGCTGAAGACCATTTTTCAAGAACAGGATTTCTCAGCTGTCTATTTCAAAAATGACATTGACAAGGCCTACTATCTGACAGGTTACGGGACTAGGGAACAGTTTGCCAAATTGTACAAGACCATTTACCAGTTCCCAGAGTTTGATATTCGCTACAAGCTCAAAGATTTGGCGACTTATCTTAATATCCAACAAATCTTGCTGGTCAAGATGATCCAAGTATTTGAAGAGCTGGGCTTTGTGACGATCAAAGATGGTGTCATGACAGTCAATAAAGAAGCGCCGAAAAGGGAAATTGCTGAAAGTCAGATTTACCAAAATCTCAAACAAACCGTTAAAGACCAAGAAATGATGGCGCTGGGTACCGTGCAAGAAATGTATGATTTTTTAATGGAAAAAAGTGAATAGAGATAGAAAGAGTTGGCTTGCTGACTCTTTTTATATTCATGAATAAGCTCCAATTGGAGTCGGTTTTGTATTATAATGAGGAAAGAGGACTAGTTGGCAGATAAACTGGTCAAAGGAAAGCCTGGAGGTGTCAAATGGATAAGCAGAAGAAAAAGAGATTACGAGCGGACTATAAAAAGCAAGAAAGACAAAAATTCGAAGAAAGTTTGCCCCTGTCAAGGGAGCTCTTTTTTGACTTGTTTGACTTTTTGGATGTAGAGCTTGAATATCAAGCTTGTCAGGATGATTTTTTATTAACACGAACATTTCTAGAAGAGCACAATGTGGATGTCGAAACAGTTAGAGACTTTTTAGAAGCAAATGGAGCCTACTGTGACTGCGAAGTGCTATTCAATGTCGCGGAAAGATTTGAAGAGTGACAGGAAGCTAGTCAGAAAACATTCTTTTGAAGAGCTTGTAGTTCTCACTTGTTTGTGCATTTGAGAAGAGTTATTTATAGTTCTTTAACTGGAAACCTTCATTTTGAAAATAATCAAAAAAATGGTATAATGGTAGGAAAAGATTCGGCTGAAAGTTTTAGAACTTTTAGAATAAGAGGGTGAATTCGCCCTATAATCAAGATAAATGAAGTTTCGGAGGAAAAATGAGTAATATTAGTTTAACAACACTAGGTGGTGTACGAGAAAATGGGAAAAATATGTACATCGCTGAAATCGATGGTTCTATTTTTGTTTTGGATGCGGGGCTTAAATACCCTGAAAATGAACAACTAGGTGTTGATGTCGTCATTCCAAATATGGACTACCTTTTTGAAAATAGCGATCGTATCGCTGGGGTCTTTTTGACCCACGGACATGCGGATGCTATTGGTGCCCTGCCTTATCTTTTGGCAGAGGCTAAGGTGCCTGTGTTTGGTTCTGAGTTGACCGTTGAGTTGGCCAAACTCTTTGTCAAAGGAAATGATACGGTTAAGAAATTCAATGACTTCCATGTGATTGATGAAGATACGGAGATTGATTTTGGAGGGACTGTGGTTTCCTTCTTCCGTACAACTCACTCTATCCCAGAAAGTTTGGGAATAGTCCTAAAAACAACTGAAGGTAGCATTGTTTACACAGGGGACTTCAAGTTTGACCAGACAGCTAGCGAATCCTATGCGACGGATTTTGCTCGTTTGGCAGAGATTGGTCGTGATGGTGTCTTGGCGCTCCTCAGTGATTCAGCCAATGCTGATAGCAATATCCAGGTGGCGAGCGAGAGTGAAGTTGGGGATGAAATTACCCAGACCATTGCAGACTGGGAAGGTCGTATCATCGTTGCCGCAGTTGCCAGCAACCTTTCTCGTATCCAGCAGGTTTTTGATGCTGCAGCAGATACAGGTCGCAGAGTTGTTTTGACTGGATTTGATATTGAAAATATCGTCCGCACTGCGATTCGTCTCAAAAAATTATCTCTAGCTAATGAAAGTCTCTTGATTAAACCCAAAGAAATGTCTCGTTTTGAAGACCATGAGTTGATTATCCTTGAGACGGGCCGTATGGGTGAGCCTATTAATGGACTTCGTAAGATGTCCATTGGTCGCCACCGCTATGTGGAAATCAAAGATGGGGACTTGGTCTATATCGTAACGACTCCATCTATCGCCAAAGAAGCCGTCATGGCGCGTGTTGAAAACATGATCTACCAAGCTGGTGGTGTGGTGAAACTCATTACCCAAAGCTTGCGAGTATCCGGACACGGGAATGCGCGTGATTTGCAGTTGATGATCAATCTTCTGCAGCCAAACTACCTCTTCCCTATCCAAGGAGAGTACCGTGAGTTAGATGCGCATGCCAAGGCTGCCATGGCGGTTGGAATGTTGCCAGAACGCATTTTCATCCCTAAAAAGGGAACGACCATGTCTTATGAACATGGAGACTTTGTCCCAGCTGGAGCAGTTTCCGCAGGTGATGTCTTGATTGACGGAAATGCCATCGGGGATGTTGGAAATGTGGTCCTTCGTGACCGTAAGGTCTTGTCAGAGGATGGGATCTTTATCGTGGCAATCACTGTCAACCGTCGTGAGAAAAAAATTGTGGCCAAGGCCCGTGTTCATACGCGTGGATTTGTTTACCTCAAGAAGAGCCGTGATATTCTCCGTGAAAGTTCAGAATTGATTAACCAAACGGTAGAAGAGTATCTTCAAGGTGATGACTTTGACTGGGCAGATCTCAAAGGCAAGGTTCGTGACAATCTGACCAAGTACCTCTTTGATCAAACCAAGCGTCGTCCAGCAATCTTGCCAGTCGTAATGGAAGCAAAATAATAAGCAGCATACCTACAGAAAAAGTCGAAATTCGGCTTTTTCTTATAGAATAGTAAAAGGAAACAACCATGGCAGTTATGAATATTGAGTATTACTCAGAAGTTTTGGATATGGAGTGGGGCGTTACCGTACTCTATCCAGATGCTAGTCGGGTGACTGAACCAGATTGCACAGATATTCCTGTTCTTTATCTTTTGCACGGAATGTCAGGAAACCAAAATAGCTGGCTCAAACGTACCAATGTCGAGCGCTTGTTGCGTGGAACCAATCTTATTGTCATCATGCCCAATACTAGCAATGGCTGGTACACAGATACTCAGTATGGCTATAACTACTATACTGCTCTAGCAGAAGAGTTACCTCAGGTCATGAAACGCTTCTTTCCCAATATGACCAGCAAGCGAGAAAAGACCTTTATAGCAGGCCTCTCCATGGGAGGATATGGTTCCTTCAAACTCGCTCTATCGACAAATCGTTTTTCTCATGCGGCTAGTTTTTCTGGTGCGCTCAGTTTTCAGGAATTTTCTCCTGAAAGTCAGGATCTGGGATCGCTTGCCTACTGGCGAGGAGTTTTTGGAGAGATTAAAGACTGGACAGCTAGTCCTCATTCGCTGGAATATATCTCTGCGAAATCGGATAAAAAGACCAAGCTATGGGCTTGGTGTGGGGAGCAAGACTATCTCTACTCTGCCAATAACCTCGCAGTGAAAAACCTCAAAAAGCTTGGTTTTGAGGTGACCTATAGTCACAGTCCAGGTAAGCACGAGTGGTACTACTGGGAAAAACAATTGGAACGTTTTTTGGCTACTCTACCAATTGACTTTGTCTTGGAAGAACGCTTATCTTAGTTTTAGGTTTCTTTCAGCTTTCTTCAGTAAAATAGAGAATCTATCTTGATCAAGGAGAATGTGATTTCAAGATAGGTTCTTATTTTTATGAAAGGTGGGGCGTCATGTTCTGGATTATTCGATTATTGTTCCGATTTCTGTTGGGAATTTGGCGTTTCTTCTGGCGTCTGGTTTGGACTGTGGTCATTCTACTGCTCATTGCCTTTGGAGTGGTTTGGTATCTGACAGGTGATTTTCATTCTGCGGTCAATCAGGTTGAAAAAATGAGCAAGATTGGTCAAGGTGGCTGGAATCAATGGAAGGAGACGGGAACGCTGGAAGTCTTGTCTCAGACAGACAGTCACCAACATGCAGAAGGCAAGTGGGCTCAGGCCTCAGCTCGCATCTATATTGAACCTCAAATGGATGAGATCTTCCAAGGTGCCTATGCAGAAGCCATAAAAAACTGGAATCAAACGGGAGCCTTCACCTTTGAGGTGGTTGCGGATCCTAGCCAGGCAGATATTGTGGCAAGTGAGATGAATGATGGATCGACCGCTGTAGCTGGTCAAGCCGAGAGTCAAACCAATTTGTTAACCAAACAATTTATATCTGTAACGGTTCGCCTGAATCACTATTATCTATCCAATCCAAACTATGGTTATTCTTATGAACGGATCGTGCACACGGCGGAGCACGAGCTGGGGCATGCCATCGGTTTGGATCATACCAACGAAACTTCTGTCATGCAGCCAGCAGGTTCTTACTATGGGATTCAGCCTCAGGATGTGAAGGCTGTTCAAGAACTCTATACCAGAAGCGACTAGATGAAGTCGGTGCAATCTGAAATGAAATCAAAGCTCCTCCATCAAGTGATTGGTGGGGCTTTTTGTTCGTCCTGTTACGGCCTTTTTGTTATAATGGAACTATGAATAACTTGATCAAATCAAAACTAGAGCTCTTGCCGACCAGCCCTGGTTGTTACATTCACAAGGATAAAAATGGCACCATTATCTATGTAGGAAAGGCTAAAAATCTGCGTAACCGCGTGCGGTCTTATTTCCGTGGAAGTCATGATACCAAGACGGAGGCTCTGGTGTCTGAAATTGTGGATTTTGAATTTATCGTCACTGAGTCCAATATTGAGGCACTTCTCCTAGAAATCAACCTGATTAAGGAAAATAAGCCCAAGTACAATATTATGCTCAAGGATGATAAGTCCTATCCCTTCATCAAAATCACCAATGAGCGTTATCCTCGCTTGATTATCACCCGTCAGGTCAAAAAGGACGGAGGTCTTTATTTTGGACCTTATCCTGATGTGGGAGCGGCCAATGAAATCAAGCGACTACTGGATCGGATTTTTCCTTTTCGGAAATGTACCAACCCGCCGTCTAAGGTTTGTTTTTACTACCATATCGGCCAATGTATGGCCCACACCATCTGTCAGAAAGATGAGGCTTATTTCAAGTCCATGGCTCAGGAGGTTTCTGATTTCCTAAAAGGACAGGATGACAAAATCATCGATGACCTCAAGGGGAAGATGGCATCCGCAGCTCAAAGTATGGAGTTTGAACGTGCGGCGGAATACCGTGACCTGATTCAGGCGATTGGAACACTTCGGACCAAGCAAAGGGTCATGGCTAAAGATTTGCAAAATCGGGACGTCTTTGGCTACTATGTGGATAAGGGCTGGATGTGTGTTCAGGTTTTCTTTGTCCGTCAGGGAAAACTCATCGAGCGGGATGTCAATCTTTTCCCCTACTACAATGATCCAGATGAGGACTTCTTGACCTACGTGGGACAATTCTATCAAGAAAAATCTCACCTGGTTCCCAATGAAGTATTGATTCCGCAGGATATTGACGAAGAAGCCGTCAAGGCCTTGGTGGATACCAAGATTCTCAAACCCCAACGTGGGGAAAAAAAACAACTGGTCAATCTAGCCATCAAAAATGCCCGTGTTAGTCTGGAGCAGAAGTTCAATCTGCTAGAAAAATCAGTCGAAAAGACCCAAGGAGCTATTGAAAATCTGGGACGCTTGCTCCAAATCCCGACCCCAGTCCGTATCGAGTCCTTTGATAACTCTAATATCATGGGAACCAGTCCTGTTTCAGCTATGGTGGTCTTTGTCAATGGCAAACCGAGTAAAAAAGACTACCGAAAGTACAAGATAAAAACGGTTGTTGGCCCAGATGACTATGCTAGTATGCGAGAGGTTATTCGCAGACGTTATGGCCGAGTTCAACGTGATGGTTTAACCCCGCCAGATTTGATTGTGATTGATGGGGGACAAGGTCAAGTCAATATCGCAAAGCAAGTCATCCAAGAAGAGCTAGGTTTGGATATCCCAATTGCAGGTCTGCAAAAGAATGACAAGCACCAAACCCATGAACTGCTCTTTGGAGATCCACTGGAAGTGGTGGAGTTGTCTCGCAATTCTCAAGAATTCTTTCTCCTCCAACGCATCCAGGATGAGGTGCACCGCTTTGCTATCACCTTCCACCGCCAACTGCGCTCAAAAAATTCCTTTTCTTCACAACTGGATGGGATTGACGGTCTGGGACCTAAACGCAAACAGAATCTCATGAAGCATTTTAAATCTCTCACTAAAATCAAGGAAGCTAGTGTGGATGAAATTGTCGAAGTGGGTGTGCCAAGAGCAGTCGCAGAAGATGTGAAAAGAAAGTTGAACCCTCAGGAAGAAGTGGAATTGGCTCAAGTGGCGGAAGAAAGAGTGGACTACCAAACAAAAGGAGATTATGATGAACCATAAAATCGCAATTTTATCAGATATTCATGGAAATGTGACTGCCTTAGAAGCAGTGATTGCAGATGCTAAAGCACAAGGAGTCAGTGAATACTGGCTCATGGGAGACATTTTCCTCCCTGGTCCAGGTGCAAATGACTTGGTCGCTCTGTTAAAGGAACTTTCTATCACTACAAGTGTTCGAGGCAATTGGGATGATTGTGTCCTTGAGGCTTTAGATGGGCAATATGGCTTGGAAGACCCACAGGAAGTCCAGCTCTTGCGTATGACGCAGTATTTGATGGAGCGAATGGATCCTGCAACGATTGACTGGCTACGAAGCTTACCTATGCTAGAAAAGAGAGAAGTTGACGGACTGCGTTTTTCTCTTTCTCATAATTTGCCAAATAAGAACTATGGTGGTGACTTGCTAGTTGAGAATGATACAGAGAAATTTGACCAACTCCTAGATGATGAAGTTGATGTGGCAGTCTATGGTCATGTTCACAAGCAGTTGCTTCGTTATGGCAGTCAAGGGCAACAAATCATCAATCCAGGGTCGATTGGCATGCCCTATTTTAATTGGGAGGCGTTAAAAAATCACCGTGCTCAGTATGCTGTGATAGAAGTAGAATATGGGGAATTAGTAAACATTCTATTCCGAAAAGTTGCTTATGACTATGAAGCAGAGTTAGAATTGGCCAAGTCCAAGGGGCTTCCTTTTATCGAAATGTATGAAGAACTACGCCGAGATGACAACTATCGGGGGCACAATCTAGAACTCTTAGCTAGTTTAATTGAAAAGCATGGGTATGTTGAGGATGTGAAGAAATTTTTGGAGGCTATAAAGTCAGAATATAAGGTAGACTAGTTTCTTAAAACCCCTGAAAATTAGTTGGAACTGGATGAGGAAAAATCTGATTTTAATGATAAGTTTAAATCCAGGACTTCATCCGTGTTCCAATTTCTTTCTATGAAAAATCTCTGCAAGCTCTTTCAAAATATGGTAGAATGGATGCAGTAGAATTAGAAAAGGAAATCGATTATGAAATTTCTTGAATTAAATAAAAAACGTCATGCGACTAAGCATTTTACTGATAAACCGGTAGATCCCAAAGATGTGCGTACGGCTATCGAAATCGCAACCTTGGCCCCAAGTGCCCACAACAGCCAGCCATGGAAGTTTGTGGTTGTTCGTGAGAAAAATGCTGAATTGGCAAAATTGGCTTATGGTTCGAACTTTGAGCAGGTATCAGCAGCACCTGTAACCATTGCCTTGTTTACCGACACAGATTTGGCTAAACGTGCTCGTAAGATTGCCCGAGTTGGCGGCGCTAATAACTTCTCTGAAGAGCAACTTCAATATTTTATGAAGAATCTGCCAGCTGAATTTGCGCGTTACAGTGAACAACAAGTCAGCGACTACCTAGCCCTCAATGCAGGTTTGGTTGCCATGAACTTGGTTCTTGCTCTGACAGACCAAGGAATCGGTTCTAACATTATTCTTGGATTTGACAAATCAAAAGCCAACGAAGTTTTGGACATTGAAGACCGATTCCGTCCAGAACTCTTGATCACAGTTGGATACACAGATGAGAAATTGGAACCAAGCTACCGCTTGCCAGTAGATGAAATTATCGAGAAGAGATAGGAAGAAAAAATGACAGTTATTGATTTTACAGCAGAAGTAGAAAAACGCAAAGAAGACCTCTTGGCTGACTTGTTTAGCCTTTTGGAAATCAACTCAGAACGTGATGACAGCAAAGCCGATGCTGAGCATCCATTTGGACCTGGTCCAGTAAAAGCCTTGGAAAAATTCCTTGAAATCGCAGACCGTGATGGCTATCCAACTAAAAATGTTGATAACTACGCAGGACATTTTGAGTTTGGTGAAGGAGAAGAAGTTCTCGGAATCTTTGCTCACATGGACGTGGTGCCAGCTGGTAGCGGTTGGGACACGGACCCTTATACACCAACTATCAAAGACGGTCGCCTTTATGCGCGTGGAGCTTCAGACGACAAGGGGCCTACAACAGCTTGTTACTATGGTTTGAAAATCATCAAAGAATTGGGGCTTCCAACTTCTAAAAAAGTTCGTTTCATCGTCGGAACAGATGAAGAATCAGGCTGGGCAGACATGGACTATTACTTTGAGCACGTAGGACTTGCAAAACCAGACTTCGGTTTCTCTCCAGACGCTGAGTTCCCAATCATCAATGGTGAAAAAGGAAATATCACGGAATACCTCCATTTTGCAGGTGAAAATACAGGTGCTGCTCGTCTTCACAGTTTCACAGGTGGATTGCGTGAAAACATGGTACCTGAATCAGCAACAGCAGTCGTTTCAGGTGACTTGGCTGACTTGCAAGGGAAACTAGATGCCTTTGTTGCAGAACACACACTCAGAGGAGAAATCAAAGAAGAATCTGGCAAATACAAGGTGACCATCATTGGTAAATCAGCCCATGGTGCTATGCCTGCTTCAGGTGTCAATGGTGCGACCTACCTGGCACTCTTCCTCAGCCAGTTCGACTTTGCTGGACCTGCAAAAGACTATCTTGACATCGCTGGTAAGATTCTCTTGAATGACCATGAGGGTGAAAATCTCAAGGTTGCTCATGTAGATGAAAAGATGGGTTCCCTTTCTATGAATGCGGGTGTCTTCCGCTTTGACGAAGCAAGTGCTGACAATACCATTGCCCTTAACTTCCGTTATCCAAAAGGAACAAGCCCAGAGCAGATCCAGTCAATCCTTGAAAACTTGCCAGTTGCTTTTGTTAGCCTTTCTGAACACGGTCACACACCTCACTACGTGCCAATGGAAGATCCGCTTGTGCAAACCTTGTTGAATGTCTATGAAAAACAAACTGGTCTTAAAGGTCACGAGCAAGTCATCGGTGGTGGTACCTTTGGTCGCTTGCTGGAACGTGGGGTTGCCTACGGTGCTATGTTCCCAGACTCAATCGATACCATGCACCAAGCCAATGAATTTATCGCCTTGGACGATCTCTTCCGAGCAGCAGCAATCTATGCAGAAGCTATTTATGAATTGATCAAATAATACTCAATGAAAATCAAAAAGCAAACTAGGAAGCTAACCGCAGACTGTACTTGAGTACGGCAAGGTGAAGCTGACGTGGTTTGAATTTGATTTTCGAAGAGTATAAAACGATAGAAGTCTGAGATTTTAATCTTGGACTTCTTTTTGGAGGGTAAACAGATGTCTCAAATTGAAAGAATCAAGCAAGCCATTATGGCGGATCCGCAGAATACCAGCTATACAGAACGCGGAATTGAACCTCTCTTTGCGGCGCCAAAGACTGCCCGCATCAATATTGTCGGTCAGGCTCCTGGGCTTAAAACGCAAGAAGCTGGGATTTATTGGAAGGATAAGAGTGGCGATCGCTTGCGTGAGTGGCTAGGTGTAGATGAAGATACCTTTTACAATTCGGGCTTGTTTGCAGTTATTCCCATGGACTTTTATTTCCCAGGACATGGAAAATCGGGCGACCTTCCCCCCCGTAAAGGCTTTGCCGAAAAATGGCACCCACAACTCTTGCAAGAATTGCCCAATATCCAATTAACTCTCTTGATTGGGCAATATGCCCAAGCCTATTATTTACATGAGAAAATCAGTGGCAAGGTGACCGACCGTGTGCATCGGTTTAAGGATTATTTGCCTGATTATTTCCCTTTGGTGCATCCGTCACCTCGTAATCAAATCTGGATGGCTAAGAATCCTTGGTTTGAGTCAGAAGTAGTGCCAGATTTGAAAAATAGAATTCAAAAGATTCTTGGAGAAACAAAATGAAAGAAATTACTTTTAACGATTTTTACCAGTTTTATCAGAAAGGGTCCCTTTCAGTCTTAGACGTGAGAGAAGTAGAAGAGTTCGAGACGCTTCATTTAGAAGGTGCTCAGAACCTACCACTTAGTCAATTGGCTGATACTTATGATCAATTGGACAAGGACCTCTTGTATTATGTCATTTGCAAATCTGGGGTGAGGTCAGCGCGTGCTTGTCAATTTCTAGCTGAACAGGGTTATGACGTTATCAATGTCCAAGGTGGAATGATGACCTTTGAAAATCTTTAAACCTCTATGGTGATAGATCCTAATCTTCCCTTGCTCGGTTCCAACTGAGTGAGGGATTTTGTTTTTAGATAATTCTTATTTTTAAAAATATTGAAAACATTCAATGATTAATTTTGGATACTTTTTTCAAAGTCCTAATCATGGTATACTAGGTCAGTATTTTAGAAATATGAAGGAGATTATTATGGCTAAAAAAGGTGCCCTAACAGGCTTGCTCCTGTTTGGAATATTTTTTGGTGCGGGGAACTTGATCTTTCCGCCCTCTCTAGGTGCCCTATCTGGAGAACAGTTTCTTCCTGCCATCGCAGGTTTTGTCTTTTCAGGTGTCGGTATTGCCGTCTTGACACTTATTATTGGAACGCTAAACCCGAAAGGATACATTCACGAGATTTCTAAGAAAATCTCACCTTGGTTTGCGACGCTTTATCTTGCAGTCCTCTATCTATCGATTGGCCCCTTCTTTGCCATTCCACGTACAGCCACAACAGCTTACGAAGTTGGGATTAGTCCCCTCTTATCCGAAGCAAACAAAGGCCTAGGATTGATTATCTTTACCGTGCTGTACTTTGCAGCGGCTTATTTGATTTCACTTAATCCATCAAAGATTTTGGATCGAATTGGACGTATCTTAACGCCAGTCTTTGCTTTGTTGATCGTTATCTTGGTTGTACTAGGTGCCTTCAAATACGGTGGAACAAGTCCTCAAACTGCGTCAGCTGCTTATCAAGCTTCTGCTTTTGGGACAGGTTTCCTAGAAGGTTATAACACTTTGGATGCCCTTGCCTCAGTGGCTTTCAGTGTGATTGCTGTTCAAACCTTGAAACAACTTGGATTCTCCAGTAAGAAAGAATACATTTCAACTATTTGGGTGGTTGGTATCGTTGTAGCTCTTGCTTTCAGCGCTCTTTACATTGGTTTAGGATTCCTTGGAAATCACTTCCCAGTACCAGCAGAAGTGATGAAGGGTGGAACACCAGGTGTTTATATCTTGTCGCAAGCAACTCAGGAAATCTTTGGTTCAACAGCTCAATTCTTCCTTGCTGTTATGGTAACTGTAACCTGCTTCACAACGACAGTTGGATTGATTGTGTCGACAGCAGAGTTCTTTAACGGACGTTTCCCACAAATCAGCTACAAGGTCTATGCCACTGCCTTTACCTTGATTGGATTTGCTATTGCAAATCTTGGACTTGATGCAATCATTAAGTATTCAGTGCCAGTACTGGTAATATTGTACCCAATCACCATCGCCATTGTGATGATTGTGATTGTTAATAAGTTTGTAGCCCTATCAAAACCGGGCATGCAGTTAACTATTGGGCTTGTTACAGCTATTGCTCTTGCAAGCGTCCTTGGAAGTTCCTTTAAGATTGAGTTTCTAGAAAATCTGATTAATGCCCTTCCGTTTGCGTCAGCCTCTCTTCCATGGCTAGTGCCAGCTATTGTCGGAATCTTGCTTTCATTGGTTCTACCAAACAAACAAGAGAGTGATGTTTTTGAGATGGAATAAAAAAATTCTTGGTCATCGACCAAGAATTTTTTGTATGAGCACGACTCATTAGTTGGTTTGTTCAATATAACCAGCCTCTTTAAGCATTTTTCTAGTTTTTAGAAAACTTACACGGCTTCCAGAGCCAGAAACTTCATTTGGCATTGCTTTTTTCATCTCTTCGAGATTCACAACAGTCATGTCAACCTCCATGCTATGGATGACTTTTCCATCTTTGAATTCGATATTTTGTGTAATGCCTTTAAGTCCTTCCTCCTTTTTATAAGTTTTCACGATAAGTTCTTTAATCTCTTCTGCTGACTTGTCCAGTATTTCAGGGTCAAAAACATTATAGACTTCTTGTTTTACAACATCATCCCCCTTAACAGTGTATGTCAAGGTAGAAGTTCTTCCGGGATTGCTATTGTGAACAAAAATGTAGTTTTTTGTCTCATCTTTCTTTTCAGATGATTGTTGACTGCTTTGTTTGGTCTCGCTTGACTGAGTTGTTGTGTCTTCTTTGGTACTGCTGCTAGCAGGTGTAGAAGCTTGTTTGGAACATCCAAGCAGGAGGACAAGTGAAGTCACTAGGGCTAGTGAAGTTTTAACATAAGTTTTCATAGAATTTCCTTTCATAATCAAAGTATTTTGTATTATAACATGATTCTACTACAAAATCAACTAGACCTCCCCTCTCATCTGACTTGACATGACAATGAACAGAAACTAGTCTGACGATTAAAGTTTTGTCTCTATTTGTTTCAAAAATCTTTTATCATATGGCTTTATAAGGGTGTGAAGTTTTAAATGCACTTTTTATGGGATTTGGAGGAATCTATTGAACTCATCGGTTAGGGATGTAACAAAATACCCCAAGAGTCAGAGTTGTGTCTAACTTTTGGGGTGGACCTACACTAGTCTATATGAAATTTTGGGAGATTAGTTCGTCTTCTCTGTGAATCCCATTTTTTCCAGTGCTTTTTTAGAATTTGAGAAACTGACACGATTACCGATACCAGAATATTCTTCAGGAAGTGCTTTTCTAAGTTCGCTAATGCTTGCAACTGAGAAGTCAACTTCTAGATCTTGAACAACTTTTCCATCTTTGATTTCAATCGTTTGTTTAACACCTTTGAGTCCATTATAACCTTTGTACTTTTCTTCGATAAAACTCTTGACATCTTCTGGAGTTGCACCAAGGATTTCAGGATCAGCAATGTTATTAGCTGATTGCTTGATAACATTGTCGCCTTCTACAGTATAAACCAAGGTAGAAGTGATTCCAGAATTATTTTTGTTTACAAAGGTATGTGTCTTAGTTGTTTCTTTCTTTTCAGATGATTGTTGGCTGCTTTGTTTGCTCTCACTTGACTGAGTTGTTGTGTCTTCTTTGGTACTGCTGTTGGTAGGTGTTGATGCTTGTTTGGAACATCCGAGCAGGAGGACAAGTGAAGCCACAAGGGCTAGTGATACTTTAAAGTATGATTTCATATTTTTTACTTTCCTTTCATAATCAAAGTATTTGTATTATAACATGGATCTATAGTGAAAGCAACTAAACACAGTTTTTCTCCTTTTGAGAAGGAGTCTGACTAGAAAAATGTTATAATGGTAGGAAAGAGGTGAAGAAATGAATCAGACTATAAACTATATCAAAGAACTAACCGCTATTGCATCTCCAACAGGATTTACTCGTGAGATCTCAGACTATCTAGTCCATACTTTAGAAGAGCTTGGTTACCAGCCTGTTCGTACAGCCAAGGGTGGTGTCAATGTTACTATTAAAGGTCAAAATGATGACCAACACCGCTATGTGACTGCCCATGTGGATACGCTGGGTGCTATTGTCCGTGCAGTCAAACCAGATGGCCGTCTCAAATTAGATCGTATCGGTGGTTTCCCTTGGAACATGATTGAGGGAGAAAACTGTACCGTTCATGTGGCTAGCACAGGTCAAACGGTATCTGGAACCATCCTCATCCACCAGACTTCTTGCCATGTCTACAAAGATGCAGGAACTGCTGAACGCACTCAGGACAATATGGAAGTGCGTTTGGACGAAAAAGTAACCAATGAAAAGGAAACGCGCGCCTTGGGCATCGAGGTTGGCGACTTTATCAGTTTTGACCCGCGAACTGTCGTGACAGAGACTGGTTTTATTAAGTCTCGCCACTTGGATGACAAGGTCAGCGCAGCAATTTTGCTCAATCTTCTTCGTGTTTATAAGGAAGAGGGGATTGCATTGCCAGTAACAACTCATTTTGCTTTTTCAGTCTTCGAAGAGGTGGGCCACGGTGCTAACTCCAATATTCCAACTCAAGTGGTGGAATATCTAGCTGTCGATATGGGGGCAATGGGAGATGACCAGCAGACGGATGAGTATACAGTTTCTATCTGTGTCAAGGACGCTTCAGGTCCCTATCACTATGACTTCCGTCAACATTTAGTAGCTTTGGCGAAGGAGCAAGATATTCCATTTAAGCTCGACATTTATCCATTTTACGGTTCGGATGCTTCCGCAGCTATGTCAGCAGGAGCAGAGGTTAAGCATGCCCTCCTTGGAGCTGGTATTGAATCCAGTCACTCTTACGAACGAACACACATTGATTCGGTCGTGGCGACTGAGCGTATGGTTGATGCCTATCTCAAGAGTGCATTGGTAGACTAATATGTGCTTGATTTGTCAAAGAATTGAATGGATCAAGGCAGGGGAAAATCCTTACTTTGTAAAAGAACTAGAAACAGGCTATGTTGTCATTGGAGACCATCAATACTTTAAGGGCTATACCTTATTTCTAGCAAAAGAGCATGTCACAGAACTTCACCATATGGAGACTTCTGAAAAACTGCGTTTTCTAGAGGAAATGAGTTTGGTCCAAGAATCTGTTGCCAAAGCGTTTAAAGCTGAAAAGATGAATATTGAACTCCTAGGAAATGGAGATGCCCACGCTCATTGGCATCTTTTTCCGCGAAGAGCAGGTGATATGAAGAGTCATGGATTGAATGGCCGTGGGCCAGTCTGGTGGGTGCCCTGGGAAGAAATGGCGGCAGAAGATTGCCAAGTACAATCGCCAGAGCTGGAAGAGATGATTAAAATCTTATCTCATGAATTGGAGAAGCATTTGGCCTAAGAGAGAGGAAGAAAGAAATGAAAAAAAGATATGTCATTTTATCTGGTTTACTAGCATTGACTCTTGCAGCTTGTTCGCAAGAAAAAACCAAAGTTGAAGAAAATACTCAAAAGACGGAGCAAAGCAGTCAACCGGAAGGAACTGTAGGAAGCAAATCCCAAGCCTCTAGTCAGAAGAAGGCAGAAGTTGTCAATAAGGGAGACTACTATAGTATTCAAGGGAAGTACGATGAAATCGTCATAGCTAATAAGCACTATCCTTTGTCAAAAGACTATAATCCAGGAGAAAATCCAACAGCTAAAGCAGAGTTGCTGAAGCTCATTGCAGCAATGCAAGCGGCTGGCTACCCAATCAGCGATCACTACAGTGGTTTTAGAAGTTATGAAACTCAAACCAAACTTTATCAAGACTATGTGAATCAAGATGGTAAGGAAGCTGCTGATCGCTACTCAGCTCGCCCAGGTTATAGTGAACACCAAACAGGTCTTGCATTTGACCTTATTGGGACAGATGGAGATTTAGTTACTGAAGAAAAGGCGGCCCAGTGGCTCTTGGATCATGCGGCTGACTATGGCTTTGTTGTTCGCTATCTCAAAGGCAAGGAAAAAGAGACTGGCTACATGGCGGAAGAATGGCATCTTCGCTACGTCGGAAAAGAAGCCAAAGAAATTGCTGCAAGTGGTCTCAGTTTGGAAGAGTACTATGGCTTTGAAGGCGGAGATTACGTCGATTAAAAACGAAAGTTTTCTCTTGCATTTTTAGATAAATAGTGTATAATGGAAAGGTATGTGTAAAGCATACTTGTGGGAGGTAAAAATCTCTAATTACCGCCAAAACCACAAAGGAGGATTTAAAAATGGCTAAAAAAGTCGAAAAACTTGTAAAATTGCAAATCCCTGCTGGTAAAGCTACACCAGCTCCACCAGTTGGACCTGCTCTTGGTCAAGCTGGTATCAACATCATGGGATTCACAAAAGAGTTCAACGCTCGTACAGCTGACCAAGCTGGTATGATCATTCCAGTTGTTATCTCAGTATACGAAGACAAATCATTTACTTTCGTTACAAAAACACCACCAGCTGCTGTTCTTTTGAAAAAAGCTGCAGGTGTTGAAAAAGGATCAGGTACACCTAACAAAACTAAAGTTGCTACAGTTACTCGTGCACAAGTACAAGAAATTGCAGAAACTAAGATGCCAGATTTGAACGCAGCAAACATTGAGTCTGCAATGCGTATGATCGAAGGTACTGCTCGTTCTATGGGATTCACTGTTGTTGACTAATCAATAACACCCCCAATATAACCCGCAAGACTTCATCATTTCGAGAAGTGACGTGGGAGATGAAAATCGATTGAACCACTTACAAGGAGAATAGAAAATGGCTAAAAAAAGCAAACAACTTCGTGCTGCTCTTGAAAAAATCGACAGCACAAAAGCATACAGTGTAGAAGAAGCTGTAGCACTTGCAAAAGAAACTAACTTTGCAAAATTTGACGCAACTGTAGAAGTTGCTTACAACTTGAACATCGACGTTAAAAAAGCTGACCAACAAATCCGTGGCGCAATGGTATTGCCAAACGGTACTGGTAAAACTTCACGCGTTCTTGTTTTCGCACGTGGTGCAAAAGCTGAAGAAGCAAAAGCTGCTGGTGCAGACTTTGTTGGTGAAGATGACCTTGTTGCGAAAATCAACGACGGTTGGTTGGACTTCGACGTAGTTATCGCTACACCTGACATGATGGCTCTTGTTGGACGTCTTGGACGTGTCCTTGGACCACGTAACTTGATGCCAAACCCTAAAACTGGTACTGTAACAATGGATGTTGCTAAAGCAGTTGAAGAGTCTAAAGGTGGTAAAATCACTTACCGTGCTGACCGTGCAGGTAACGTTCAAGCAATCATCGGTAAAGTATCATTTGAAGCTGAAAAATTGGTTGAAAACTTCAAAGCTTTCAACGAAACAATTCAAAAAGCAAAACCAGCTACAGCTAAAGGAACTTACGTAACAAACTTGACAATCACAACTACTCAAGGTGTTGGTATCAAGGTTGATGTAAACTCACTTTAATTAACAGATTTTTAAAAACGAGTACGAATGTGCTCGTTTTTTAGGTACAACGAGCATTCCGTTCATCTGAGGTGTAAGTCCTCTGTGGCTACCATATACTAGTAAACCCAAAAGTGATTCCCAAGCCTGACTATTGTGAGTAGCTGATCGAACGGCATTAGGATAGACTGTTTAAGTCTGACGTTGGAAATAAGAATCGACAGAGAAAGAGATAGAGAAATCTTGGCTATACGAATAGGCATGTGATAGTAAAGCGTATATAGCGGATAAGGAGGCCAGCAACTCTAAAGTACAAATATGTAGCCGTAACCTATATGCGTAAACTACGTGAGCAATTGAATTCGAACTTGAGGGGTGATTAATAGATTTATGCTATAGTCATGGCAGTTTGTATGCTTTTGATTCTAGTTTATCAAATAATAGATTAGAATTGTCAGATAATATAATTTTATGTTATAATGAAGAAAAAATAGAGGTGTTCAAATGTCAGAAGCAGGTCATAAGTTTTTAGCAAAACTGGGGAAAAAACGCTTACGTCCAGGTGGAAAACGTGCTACAGATTGGTTGATTGCGGAAGGAGGATTTTCAAAAGAAAAGAGAATACTAGAAGTTGCGTGCAATAGGGGAACTACAGCAATTGAGTTGGCACAGCGTTTTGGTTGTAAGATAACTGCTGTTGATATGGATGGACAAGCCTTAGAAGTGGCTAAAAAATCTGCTGAAACGGCAGGTGTTGGTCATTTGATCAGATTTGAAAGAGCAAATGCAATGAAACTTCCTTATGGAGATGCTAGTTTTGATATTGTTATAAATGAAGCTATGCTGACTATGCAAGCCGATCAAGCTAAGAAAAAATGTGTAATGGAGTATCTAAGGGTTTTAAAACCTGAAGGTCTTCTTTTGACACATGATGTGCTTCTTAAGGAAGCTAAAGAGTCTGTCAGACAGGAATTGTCACAAGCAATTCATGTAAATGTAGGTCCTTTAACTCAAGATGGTTGGGAACAGGTGATGATAGAATCAGGTTATCGTGATGTGAAAATATTGACTGGTGAAATGACATTAATGAAATTATCAGGTATGATTTATGACGAAGGTTGGCTAGGAACTTTGAAAATTTGCGTAAATGCTTGTAAAAAGGAGAATAGAAAGCAGTTTTTAACTATGTATAAAATGTTTGCTAAGAATAAACAGAAATTGGGCTTTATTGCTATGGCTAGTTATAAATCGTCAAATCGTTAGATAATTATTGAAGTTAACTTTTCCTTTTTTCTTTCTTAAAAAATATGCTATAATAGAGAGTAAAAAACTTTGAAAGAAAGAAAAAGATGAATTTAAAAGATTATATCGCAACGATTGAAAACTATCCTAAAGAAGGCATCACCTTCCGTGATATCAGCCCTTTGATGGCAGATGGAAATGCATATAGCTACGCTGTTCGTGAAATTGTTCAGTATGCAACCGATAAAAAAATCGACATGATCGTGGGTCCAGAGGCTCGTGGATTTATTGTTGGCTGCCCAGTTGCTTTTGAGTTGGGAATTGGCTTTGCACCTGTTCGTAAACCAGGGAAATTACCACGTGAAGTGATTTCTGCTGACTATGAGAAAGAGTACGGTATTGATACCTTGACCATGCATGCTGATGCGATCAAGCCAGGCCAACGTGTTCTCATCGTAGATGATCTTTTGGCAACAGGCGGAACTGTCAAGGCAACGATTGAGATGATTGAAAGACTTGGTGGAGTTGTAGCCGGTTGTGCTTTCTTGATTGAGTTGGATGAGCTTAAAGGCCGTGAAAAAATCGGAGATTACGATTACAAGGTACTTATGCATTATTAATGAAAAACAGTCCTTGGGGCTGTTTTCTCTTCATCTGCTATATAAATTAACTATAGCTAGTTAGAGAAAAACTATAATTGAAAACTATATCTTCATACAGTATAATAAAGGGAAGAAGTATTTGGAGGTTTTTACTTTCAAACAGACAAGATCATTCCCGAAATAGAGAACTGTTAGGAGGGTATTATGCCGATTCGCATTGATAAAAAATTACCAGCTGTGGAGATTTTAAGGACAGAAAATATCTTTGTTATGGACGACCAACGGGCCGCTCATCAGGATATTCGCCCCTTGAAGATTTTGATTTTAAATCTCATGCCTCAAAAGATGGTAACAGAAACGCAACTCTTACGGCATTTGGCTAATACCCCTTTGCAATTAGATATTGATTTCTTATATATGGAAACACATCGTTCCAAGACAACTCGTGCCGAACATATGGAAACCTTCTATAAGACCTTTCCAGAGGTCAAGGATGACTTTTTTGATGGAATGATTATTACAGGAGCACCAGTCGAGCATTTGCCTTTTGAAGAGGTGGACTACTGGGAGGAATTCAAACAGGTCATCGAATGGTCCAAGACGCATGTTTTTTCAACCCTCCATATCTGTTGGGGAGCACAAGCAGGTCTTTATGTTCGCTATGGCGTTGAAAAGCACCAGATGGATCGGAAACTATCAGGCATTTATCCACAGGACACCTTGAAAGAAGGGCACCTTCTTTTTAGAGGTTTTGATGATCGCTATGTAGCTCCTCATTCTCGTCATACAGAGATTTTAAAAGAAGAAATCTTAAACAAGACCAATCTGGAGATTCTGTCAGAAGGTCCTGAGGTTGGGGTTTCTATCCTAGCTAGTCGAGATTTGCGTGAGATTTATAGTTTTGGTCATTTGGAGTACGATCGTGACACTTTGGCAAGAGAGTATTTTCGTGATTATGAGGCGGGACTCGACCCTCATATCCCAGAGAACTACTTTAAAAATGATGATGTAAATGAGACGCCCTGTCTCTGTTGGTCTTCATCAGCTGCCCTCTTTTTCAGCAATTGGGTAAACTATGCAGTTTATCAAGAAACCCCTTTTGACTGGAGAAAGGTAGAGGATGATGCGGCTGCATTTGGATATCTATAAGAGGAATTATGACATATTTTGACGCTTTTAAATCAGGGAACTTGGTTTTACCAAGTGCCCTGCTCTTGCATTTTAAGGAACTCTTTCCTTCCAGCGAAGATTTTCTCGTCTGGCAATTTTTCTATTTACAAAATACCACAGCCCTAGGAGATGTTTCACCTAGTCAGATTGCTGAAATCATTGGGAAAGAGGTTGCAGATGTCAACCAATCCATTTCAAATTTGACTGAAAATGGTTTGCTACAATATCGGACCATTGAACTAAATGGGGAAATTGAGCTCATCTTTGATGCTAGTTTGGCTTTTGAACGCTTGGATAGCTTGCTAGACAGCCAAACTCCAGCTACAACAGCCCCAAACCCGCAGAATCAGTTGAAGGATCTGGTTGAAACTTTTCAGCAGGAATTGGGACGCTTATTAACACCATTTGAAATCGAAGACCTTTCTAAGACTGTCAAAGAAGACGGAGTTAAGGCGGATTTGATCAAGGAAGCTCTCCGAGAGGCTGTTCTCAATGGCAAGCCAAACTGGAAATATATTCAGGCAATCCTACGAAACTGGCGCCATGAAGGCATCCAGTCTGTTGCCCAAGTAGAGGCCAAACGAGCAGAGCGAGAAGCCAACAATCCCAAACAAGTTCAGGCTTCGGCTGATTTCCTCGATGCCATGAATTTGTGGCAAGATTAGCCGCTTGAAAAATCTTGAAAATTAGAGTAAGGTTTGCAAGCTCCTTATAAATATGATAGAATAATAGTGAATAAAATGAAAAAAGAGGTATGTGAAATGTCACGTAAACCATTTATCGCTGGTAACTGGAAAATGAACAAAAATCCAGAAGAAGCAAAAGCATTCGTTGAGGCCGTTGCATCAAAACTTCCTTCATCAGACCTTGTTGAAGCAGGTATCGCAGCTCCTGCAGTTGATTTGACAGCTGTTCTTGCTGCTGCTAAAGGTTCAAACCTTAAAGTTGCTGCTCAAAACTGCTACTTTGAAAATGCAGGTGCGTTCACTGGTGAAACAAGCCCACAAGTTTTGAAAGAAATCGGTACTGACTACGTTGTTATCGGTCACTCAGAACGTCGTGACTACTTCCATGAAACTGACGAAGATATCAACAAAAAAGCAAAAGCAATCTTTGCAAACGGTATGCTTCCAATCATCTGTTGTGGTGAGTCACTTGAAACTTACGAAGCTGGTAAAGCTGCTGAATTCGTAGGTGCTCAAGTTTCAGCTGCTCTTGCTGGATTGACTGCAGAACAAGTTGCTGCATCCGTTATCGCTTATGAGCCAATCTGGGCTATCGGTACTGGTAAATCAGCTTCACAAGACGATGCACAAAAAATGTGTAAAGTTGTTCGCGACGTTGTAGCTGCTGACTTTGGTCAAGAAGTTGCAGAAAAAGTTCGTGTTCAATACGGTGGTTCTGTTAAACCTGAAAACGTTGCTTCATACATGGCTTGCCCAGACGTTGACGGTGCCCTTGTAGGTGGTGCGTCACTTGAAGCTGAAAGCTTCTTGGCATTGCTTGATTTTGTAAAATAATTTAAGTTATTCCAGACAGTCTTCTAAGACTGTCTTTTTTTATAGAGGTCATATATTTTTCTTAAATTATCAGTCTATTACAACTTTTTTAATATGGGTTAATTTTCTTGCTTTTGTCTACTAGGAGTAGTATACTGAGATAGTAATCAATAAATATGGTTGCAAAAATAATATTATGAGGTGATCAACATGGTTGAATTGAAAAAAGAAGCAGTAAAAGACGTAACAACATTATCTAAAACAGCGCCAGTAGCATTGGCAAAAACAAAGGAAGTATTGAACCAAGCAGTAGCAGACTTGTATGTGGCTCACATTGCCCTTCACCAAGTTCACTGGTATATGCGTGGTCGTGGTTTCCTCGTATGGCATCCAAAAATGGATGAATACATGGACAGCCTTGATGGCTATCTTGACGAAATCAGTGAACGTTTGATCACTCTTAGTGGCAAACCTTACTCAACTTTGACAGAGTTCCTTCAACACAGTGAAATCGAAGAAGAAGAAGGAGAATTCCGTAACGTTGAAGAAAGCTTGGAACGTGTTCTAGCAATTTATCGCTACCTCATCACTCTTTTCCAAAAAGCTTTGGATGTAACTGATGAAGAAGGTGATGATGTTACAAACGATATCTTTGTTGGGGCTAAGGCTGAACTTGAGAAAACAGTTTGGATGCTTACAGCAGAACTTGGACAAGCTCCTGGTCTGTAAGATATAGTTGCTACCCCTTTTATCATGAGGTGCTTGATAAGTGCCCATGACCAATCATCTTTTAAAAGTCATGTAACTGTAAACAGTTGCATGATTTTTTTGTTTGCTGGACTTAGGACACATTGTCAAAAGTAGGATTTTACGGTATAATAGTTGCTGTTCAATAACATATGAATTTTAAAGAATAATTGTTAGTTTAAGGAGGACTTATGAACAACTTACCAAATTGCCCAAAATGTAATTCAGAATATGTCTACGAAGACGGAAGTCTCTTGGTCTGCCCAGAGTGTGCCTATGAGTGGAATCCTGCAGAAGTTGCAGAAGTAGAAGAAGGTGTAGTTGCTATCGATGCCAATGGAAATAAACTGGCTGACGGCGATACTGTGACCCTTATCAAGGACTTGAAAGTAAAAGGTGCGCCAAAGGATTTGAAACAAGGAACTCGTGTTAAAAATATCCGTATCGTAGAAGGTGACCACAACATCGACTGTAAGATTGATGGTTTTGGAGCTATGAAACTCAAATCAGAATTTGTTAAGAAAATCTAGCCATGAAACTGAATTATAAATTTATCTTTTATAGCCGTGTGCTCTTGTTCTTAGCAGCATTTACAGGAGTTTATTTGGAGATTACCAAGCACGGTGGCTTTGGTATGCTCCTTTACTACACAGTGTTGTCCAATCTTTTGGTAACGATTTTCACTGGCTATCTGCTCCGTGTGATGAGCCGTTCAGGTGAAAATTGGCAAAGTCCGACCTTGCTTCGTCTCAAGGGTGGCGTTACCATGAGTATCATGATTACCTGTGTGATTTACCATTTTATGCTTGCTCCGATCGCGACAGACTTTTACCGTGTGGAAAATTTCCTTTGCCACTATATCGTTCCACTCTGGTTTTTAGCCGACACCCTCTTCTTTGATAAACGGGGTCAATACAAGATCTGGGATCCAGTCTTGTGGACCATCTTGCCCTTAGTTTATATGATTTTTGCCTTGTTTAACGGCCTGGTCTTAAAACTCAATATTCCGAATTCCAAGGACAATCCCTTCCCTTATTTCTTTTTAAATGTGAACAAGGGTTGGGACGTGGTTATCAAATGGTGTTTGATCATTTTTGCAGCGTATATGGTTGCAGGCTTCATCTTCTATCTGATCAAGCAAATCAAGCGAAAATAGTCTTCCTATTAGGAAAGTTAGGACGGAGTCTCTAGTTCAATCGGGCTCCTTCTTTTCTTGCCATCTTCCTTTTAAAAGGATCAACAGTGAGAAATATACAGAAAGAAAATTCATGAAACAATATTTAGAACGGGCTAGTATTTTGGCCCTCTCCCTCGTTTTGATTACCTCCTTCTCCATCTCAAGTGCTCTGCCAGCCATGTTTGACTACTATCAAGGATACCCCAAAGAACAAATCGAGCTCCTGGTCAGTCTTCCTTCTTTTGGAATCATGATTATGCTGGTTTTAAATGGGTTTTTGGAGCGGTTATTTCCTGAGCGACTTCAGATTAGTCTAGGACTTCTCATCCTTTCTATCGGTGGAACTGCCCCTTTCTGGTATCAGGAGTACAACTTTGTCTTTGCGATGCGGATTTTATTTGGCTTGGGTGTTGGAATGATTAATGCCAAGGCCATTTCCATCATTAGCGAACGCTATCATGGAAAGACACGGATCCAGATGTTGGGTCTTCGCGGATCAGCAGAAGTTGTCGGGGCATCGATTTTGACTCTAGTGGTAGGTCAACTCTTATCCTTGGGATGGACAGTGACCTTCTTGGCCTACAGTGCGGGATTTTTAGTATTGATTCTTTATCTGCTCTTTGTCCCTTATGGGAAAGAAAAGAAAGAAACAAAGAAAAAAGAGGCCGAAACGACTCGTTTGACAGGAAAGATGAAAGGATTAATTTTTCTATTAGCTGTCGAAGCAGCAGTTGTTGTCTGCACCAACACAGCTATCACCATTCGTATTCCTAGTCTGATGGTGGAAAGAGGTCTAGGGGATGCCCAGTTATCGAGCTTGGTTTTAAGTATCATGCAGTTGATTGGTATCTTGGCAGGTGTGAGTTTTTCTTTCTTTATCTCTCTGTTTAAAGAAAGGTTGCTCCTTTGGTCAGGTATTACCTTTGGATTGGGGCAGATTGTGATTGCCTTATCTCCGTCATTGGGTGTGATGGTGGTTGGAAGTGTTGTGGCAGGTTTTTCTTATAGTGTGGCCTTGACCACTGTCTTTCAGC
Source organism: Streptococcus jiangnanensis (assembly GCF_040888325.1). Classification (GTDB taxonomy): domain Bacteria; phylum Bacillota; class Bacilli; order Lactobacillales; family Streptococcaceae; genus Streptococcus; species Streptococcus jiangnanensis. Next base: position 526,354 of record NZ_JBFNFF010000001.1, read on the forward strand.
TTCTTTCTGAAAGAATCCCAGCTAAGCTCCTTAATCAAGCAACATCTTTTGCAGTGCTAGGATGCAGCTTTGGAGCCTTTACGACACCTTTCATTCTTGGGGCGATTGGCTTGGTGACTCAAAACGGTATGTTGGTCTTCACCATTCTAGGCTGCTGGTTGATTGTCACTTCTATCTTTGTTATGTACGCACTTCAAAAGAGAGCTTAGGATTAATTTCCTAAGTTTTTCTTTTTGAAATTTGTACCCAGACAATTATTGGTTTTTAAACTTGTTTACACTTTTATTTCCTGATAAAATAGAAGTTATGACAAGATATAAAGCAACTATTTCCTATGATGGTTATGCCTTTGCTGGTTTTCAGCGCCAGCCTTATGCGCGGAGCGTGCAAGAGGAAATTGAGAAAACCTTAATAAGACTCAATAAGGGGCAAGCCATCGCTGTTCATGGTGCTGGTAGGACGGATAGTGGGGTCCATGCTCTGGGACAGGTCATTCATTTTGATCTGCCCTATCAGATGGATGAGGAAAAACTCCGTTTTGCTCTGGATACCCAATCTCCAGAAGATATCGATGTGATTTCGATTGAGATTGTGGCAGATGATTTTCATTGCCGTTATGCCAAGCACAGCAAGACCTATGAGTTTATAGTAGATAGGGGGCGTCCTAAAAATCCCATGCGCCGTCACTACGCTACCCACTTTCCTTATCCGCTCGACGTGGAGCGGATGCAGATGGCAATCAAAAAGCTAGAAGGAACCCACGATTTTACCGGTTTTACAGCATCTGGAACCAGTGTAGAGGACAAGGTTCGTACCATTACAGAAGCCAGTCTTAGTGTTGATGAGACAGGGCAGTTTTTGACCTTTACCTTTTCAGGAAATGGTTTCTTGTATAAGCAGATTCGCAATATGGTGGGGACGCTGCTCAAAATCGGAAATAATCGAATGCCAGTTGAGCAGATTGACTTGATTTTGGAGAAGAAGGACAGGCAACTTGCAGGTCCAACGGCGGCACCAAATGGCTTGTATTTAAAGGAGATTCGTTATGAAGAATAATCGTATTTTAGCCCTTTCTGGGAATGATATTTTTAGTGGTGGTGGTTTGTCAGCTGATTTGGCCACCTATACCTTAAACGGCTTGCATGGCTTTGTTGCAGTGACTTGTTTGACGGCTTTGACCGAAAAGGGCTTTGAAGTCTTTCCTACGGATGATACTATTTTCCAACATGAGTTGGATAGTTTGCGTGATGTGGAGTTTGCAGGGATTAAGATTGGCCTTCTCCCTACTGTCAGTGTGGCTGAGAAAGCATTGGACTTTATCAAGCAACGTCCAGGAGTGCCTGTGGTATTGGACCCTGTCTTGGTCTGCAAAGAAACTCACGATGTAGCTGTCAGTGAACTCTGTCAAGAGTTGATTCGCTTTTTCCCTCATGTCAGTGTGATTACGCCAAATCTTCCTGAAGCAGAATTGTTAGCTGGTCAGGAAATTAAAACTTTGGAAGATATGAAGGCTGCAGTTCAGAAATTGCATGATTTAGGAGCGCCAGCAGTCATTATCAAGGGAGGCAATCGCCTCAGTCAGGACAAGGCAGTGGATGTCTTTTATGATGGACAAACTTTCACTGTTCTAGAAAACCCAGTCATTCAAGGCCAAAATGCTGGTGCAGGATGTACCTTTGCCTCAAGCATCGCCAGTCACTTGGTTAAAGGGGATGAACTTTTACCAGCAGTAGAGAGCTCGAAAGCTTTCGTTTACCGTGCCATTGCACAAGCAGATCAATATGGAGTAAGACAATATGAAGCAAACCAAAACAACTAAAATCGCACTTGTATCTCTTCTAACCGCTCTTTCAGTAGTTCTAGGTTATTACTTGAAAATTGGAACGCCAACAGGAATATTGACTCTCTTGGACGCAGGTATTTTCTTTACTGCTTTTTACTTTGGCAGTAAAGAAGGAGCTGTCGTTGGAGGACTAGCAGCTTTTCTGCTTGACCTTTTATCAGGCTTTCCACAGTGGATGTTCTTTAGCTTGTTAAACCATGGCTTGCAAGGTTATTTTGCAGGTTTTAAAGGGAAATGGCAATGGTTGGGCTTAGTCTTAGCTACTATCGTCATGGTAAGTGGCTACGCTCTGGGCTCAACTCTAATGAATGGCTGGTCAGCAGCCTTGCCAGAAATCCTTCCAAACTTCCTGCAAAACACCTTGGGAATGGTTGTGGGATTTGTAGTCTTTCAGAGCGTTAAGAAGATAAAGCCCAATTTGTAAAATTAAGCTAGACAGAAAAAGCCATCTATGTTAGGCTCAGATAAACACCACATTTGTCTGAAAGGAGCTAACATAAATGACCTATACTCATCTTACCACAAACGAGCTTGTAATGATAGAGGCTTACTATCAAGAAAACATAAAAGTTTCAAATATTGTGACTTCATTTGGCAGATCAAAACAGACAATCTACAATGTCATCAACTATCTGAAAGAGACACTCTGCTTATGATTACTATAAGCGATATAAAGTCAATAAGAAACGCTGTGGCAGGAATAAAACAAGTCTTACGCAAGCAGAAAAAGACTTTATTCAAACTCATTTAGATCTAAGCTGGATCCTTGATGTCATTAAGGGAGTTTATCCAGATAGGATTTCTTGTTCTATGAGAACTCTCTATCGACTAGCAGACCGTGTATTCTAAAGAAAGAGGATCTACCTTGGAAAGGCAAAAAAAACCCAAATGGTCATAGCGAAAAACGAGGAAAACAAGCGTTGCGCAGAGATTTACGTGAGAGAGTAGACAGTTAACCTAATTTTAAGACGGAATTCGGTCATCTAGAAGGGGATACAATTGTAGGATAAAACACAAAAGTGCAGTCATTACCTTAGTAGAACGCCTCTCAAAAGCCATCATCACATTGAAAACCAATGGACGGAAAGCAAGTGATATTGAGGCCTCCATCAATCAATGGTTGTCTCAAGTTCCCAGTCATCTCTTTAAGTCGATAACGTTTGATTGTGGGAAAGAATTTTCTAATTGGAAATCTATTTCGAATGCACATGACATTGATATTTTCTTTGCGGATCCAGGATGTCCTGGTCAACGAGGTCTCAATGAACATTCTAATGGCTTATTAANGGGAGAGAAACACAAAAGTGCAGTCATTACCTTAGTAGAACGCCTCTCAAAAGCCATCATCACACTGAAAACCAATGGACGGAAAGCAAGTGATATTGAGGCCTCCATCAATCAATGGTTGTCTCAAGTTCCCAGTCATCTCTTTAAGTCGATAACGTTTGATTGTGGGAAAGAATTTTCTAATTGGAAATCTATTTCGAATGCACATGACATTGATATTTTCTTTGCGGATCCAGGATGTCCTGGTCAACGAGGTCTCAATGAACATTCTAATGGCTTATTAAGACGAAATGGATTACCGAAACAAATGGANTCTCAAAAGCCATCATCACATTGAAAACCAATGGACGGAAAGCAAGTGATATTGAGGCCTCCATCAATCAATCAATGGTTGTCTCAAGTTCCCAGTCATCTCTTTAAATCGATAACGTTTGATTGTGGGAAAGAATTTTCTAATTGGAAATCTATTTCGAATGCACATGACATTGATATTTTCTTTGCGAATCTAGGATGTCCTGGTCAACGAGATCTCAATGAACATTCTAATGGCTTATTAAGACGAAATGGATTACCGAAACAAATGGATTTTACTAATATTTCTCAAAATTATTTATCAGCTATAGCTGATAAAAGAAATAGAATTCCTAGAAAATCATTGAATTATCAATCACCCTACCAAGTTTTTCTGAGTTACTTGAAAAGTCTAGCTTAATTTGACAATTTAGGATTAGCTCCCAAGAGCTAGAAGTCACAGACCCAGATGGGANTTAAGTCGATAACGTTTGATTGTGGGAAAGAATTTTCTAATTGGAAATCTATTTCGAATGCACATGACATTGATATTTTCTTTGCGAATCTAGGATGTCCTGGTCAACGAGATCTCAATGAACATTCTAATGGCTTATTAAGACGAAATGGATTACCGAAACAAATGGATTTTACTAATATTTCTCAAAATTATTTATCAGCTATAGCTGATAAAAGAAATAGAATTCCTAGAAAATCATTGAATTATCAATCACCTTACCAAGTTTTTCTGAGTTACTTGAAAAGTCTAGCTTAATTTGACAATTTAGGAAATAAAAAAGTCAGCTATTTGAGCTGACTTTTTGTTTGTCTAGTTTAATCAAAATAAAGCAAGTCCTTGCTGGTGCTGGTAAAGAGGTCAAACCCTTCCTTAGTGACAACACCGCAGTCCTCGATACGAACACCAACTTTACCAGGGATATAGATACCAGGTTCAACAGAGAAGCACATACCTTCTTCGATGACCATGTCGTTTCCTTCCATGATAGAAGGGAATTCGTGGACATCCATACCGATACCGTGACCGAGACGGTGGTTGAAGTACTCTCCATAACCAGCTTTCTCGATGACTTCACGGGCAGCGCGGTCCACTTCATGTGCAGTCACACCTGGCTTGATAAAGTCAAGGGCAGCTTGTTGGGCTTCAAGAGTCAAGTTGTAGATATCTTTTTTGAATTGATCTGGTTTACCGACAGCGACCGTACGAGTCATATCTGAGGCGTAGCCATTAACCATGACACCGAGGTCAAAGAGGAGAAGGGCGTCCTTTTCAACTTTGTTTGCACCAGGAATTCCATGTGGATTTGCAGCGTTATCGCCAGTCAAGACCATGGTATCAAAGCTCATTTCATAGCCTTCACCTTTCATGGCAAAGTCGATTTGGGCAATGATATCTGTCTCAGTTTTATCAAGAGAAATATTGTCAAAACCAACTTTTACAGCCTTATCAGCATAGATACCTGCAACCATCATTTTTTGCACTTCATCAGCTGATTTGATGAGGCGCATGCGTTGGATGCGAGGAGTGAGGTTTTCAAACTCGGCAGTCTCAAAGACAGTTTTCAAACCATGATACTTGGTTAAGATGAGGTTGTCAAACTCAACAGCAACACGTTTGAAGTCGTGCTGCGGCAAAGCGTTTTTGATTTTTTGCCATGGATTTTCAGAATCCACATAGCCCACAACTGGGAAGGAAACGGTGCTACTTGCACGTTCTACTTCAAGAGCTGGGACAAAGAGGAGAGGTTCCTGATCTGCTAGAACAAAGAGGAACATTTGGCGTTCATGGGGATCACTGTAAAAGCCAGTGAGGTAATTAATAGTGACGGGGTCAGATACGACAGCGACGTCTAGTTTTTCTGATTCAAGATATGTTACGATTTGTTGTAATTTAGACATATGCTACCTTCTTTCTACCCCTCTATTTTGGCAAAAAATGAGAGAAAATGCAAGGGAGAAGGGTAAAAGAACAGGTAAAAAGAACTCCGACAAGATAGGGGAGTTCTTTGATATGGCTTTCTTTGGTTTAAGAAAAGTCAGCCTTGCTTTTCACGTCACTGTATTCTTCTGCGATTTCTTGACTGAGAATGTCCTCATAGGCAGGGAGTTGGATGTTCTGACCGTATTTTTTCCGGAGGGCAGTAGTGACCAGGCGATAAGCTAGATTGGCATTACGTGAGAGGATAGGTCCGTGGAAGTAGGAACCAAAGACATTCTTATAATGAACCCCTTCGCCGACCTTTTCTTCGTTGTTTCCATTTCCATAGACCACCTGTCCCAGCGGTTTTTGGTCATCTGAGAGGAAGGTACGTCCCTGATGATTTTCAAAGCCATAGTAGGTTTCATCAAAATCTTCATTGTGAATTTTGATGTCACCAATAAAGCGATTATTGGTCTGGTTGAGGGTGTAGTGGCCCATGACACCGAGCCCTTCGATACGTTTGCCTGAAGCCTCAACATAATATTGCCCCAATAGTTGGAAACCACCGCAGATGGCTAGAACCACTCCGTCATTTTGGATGTAGTTGTCAATGCTCTCTTTTTTAGCAGGAAGGTCGCCTGCGATGATGCTTTGTTCAAAGTCTTGACCGCCACCGAAAAAGGCGATATCATAGTGGTTTTCATCAAATTCATCATGGAGAGAAACGATGTCAACCGTCACATGTGCCCCCAATTTTTCAGCCACATACTTGAGCATAAGGATGTTTCCATTGTCCCCGTAGGTATTCATGAGGTTTCCATAGAGGTGGGCGATGTTGAGCTGATAAGGGTAGTTGCCAGCTTTTGAGGAAAGTGAAGTATAAACCATCAGTTCATCTCCTTTCTAACAATCTGACGACTAGCCAGCAGTTCGCGGAATTCCAGCATAGCAGTATAGGTAGCCAGGATATAGGCATGCTTACAATCTTGGTTCTCAATGGTTTTGAGAACTTGTTCCAGATTGCTTGTCTCAGTGATTTTATCAGCTGGGTATCCTGTCACCCGTAGACGACGTGCGATTTCAGAATGACGAACACCGCCAGCGTTGATTTCAGGAATGTCCATGTCAGTGATTTGTTCAAAGTCAGCATCCCAGATCCAACTAGTATCAATCCCATCAGCATAGTTGGCGTTGAGAAGGACAGATAGGCTAAATGGATAAGGCGCTAGTTTGATCATCTCGATAGCTTGGGTAGCGCCAACAGGATTTTTAATCAAGACGAGGGTACATTCTTTGTTACCGATATGGAAGGTCTCCTGGCGTCCAAAGACAGCACGGCTTTTGTCGAATCCCTGCTTGATGAGTTGTGAATCGGCACCGAGGAAACGGGCAATAGCGACCGCAGCAAGGGCGTTGTAGATATTGTAGAGCCCACCGATTTGGATTCCGTATTCTTGTCCGTCAATGACAAAGCGAGAGCGATTGTTAGTCAATTCAACCAATTCTGTCAGACGGTAGTCCAAGTCAGGACGTTTGCAGCCACAATTTTCACAGATATAGGCACCCAAGTTGGCATAGGTATTGTGCTCATATTTGAGAATGCCTTGACAGTCAGGACAGAGGATTCCTTCGGTATTGTAGTGAGCTAGTTTGGCTGGTCCTTTTTCCAAGTCAAAACCAAAATACTGAACTGGATTTGGAATAGCTGGCTTGTAGAAAAGTGGACTGTCACCATTGAGGAGAACAGTAGCAGTAGGCACCTTACGAATGGCATCCAAAATCATGTTATAAGTTGTGTAAATTTCACCGTAGCGGTCCATCTGGTCACGGAAAATGTTAGTGATGACAAAAAGGCTAGGATGGATGTAGTCACAGATACGAGATAGGCTGGCCTCGTCAATTTCGAGGACGGCAATGTTTTTCCCAGTTTTAGACGATTTGGCAGTCAAGAAGGTTGTCGCAATTCCTGTAATCATATTGGCACCACTTGGGTTAGTAAGAACCTGACCATAAACTTCTTTTAAAATGCCGACAGTGAGGGCAGTTGTCAGGGTTTTCCCGTTGGTTCCAGTGACCACGACAATCTCGTAGTTCTTAGCTAAATTTTGTAAAATATCTTTATCAAATTGAAGGGCGAGTTTTCCTGGGAGCGTGCTTCCACGGCCAAGACGGCTCAATATGAAGTGAGAAGAACGCCCAGCAAGGAGGCCCAAAGTAGTTTTTAATTTCATGTTTCTATTATATCATAAAAGAGGGAAAAGACAGATTTGAGATTTCGCAGAAACAAAAACAGCCCAAAGAGGGCTGTTGGCTAACAAATCAGTCTCAACTTAAATCGCAAACAAGTCATTCAAGTTCTCAGCCAAGGTTGGGTGAGTGAAGATTTGTTTTGTAAAGTAAGTGTAAGGAATCTTGTTGTCCATGGCAACAGTGATGATGTTGATGATTTCTTGAGAACCTTCTGAGAAGATAGTTGCTCCAAGAATTTCTTTTGTGTCAGTGTTAACAACAGCTTTAAAGGCTCCACGAAGATCTCCATTTACGTGACCACGAGGCATGGTAGCAACAGGGATTTCCTTCACTGCGTATGGAAGTTTCAAATCAGCTGCTTGGCTTTCAGTCAAACCAACTTGTGAAAGTGCAGGTGTGATGAACATAGTGTTTGGTACATTGAGACGGTCTTCAAGTGTGTAGCTACCATCTCCAGCAAGGTAACTATAGACAACACGGAAGTCATCAAGTGAGATGTAGGTAAATTGAGGTCCACCGTTGACGTCTCCGACTGCAAAGACACCAGGAACGTTTGTTTGACAATGTTTGTCTACTTTGATAGCACCACGTTCAGTAAGTTCGATATCTGTATTTTCAAGTTGAAGTGGTTCTACATTCGGTTTACGTCCAGTTGCGTAGAGAAGGGCATCGAAGCGGTAAGTTTCGTTTTCAGTTACGACAAGGACTTGGTCACCGTCGTTTTTGATTTCAGTGGTACGGATGTTTTGAAGCAATTCAATACCGTCTTCTTCCATGTATTGCTTAGCAAGAGCTGCGATGGAAGGTTCTGCACGAGGAAGGAAAGTATCCAAGGCATCTAGGACTGTAACCTTGCTTCCAAGTTTGTTGTAGAGTCCTGCAAATTCAAGACCGATGTTTCCGCCACCAAGGACTCCAAGTTTTTCAGGCAATTTGTCCAAGTTTTGGATACCTGTTGAGTCAAAGACGTTTTTGCTTGTAGCAAGTCCAGGGATTGGCAAGACGTTTGAAACAGCACCAGTGTTGATGACGATTGTTTCAGCAGTTAGTTCTTGTTTTTCGTCACCAGCTTTGATTTCGATGACCTTGTTTGAAAGGAAGTGAGCTTCCGCATCAAAGATATCCACGCCTGTACCTGCAACAGTAGCATAGTTTTTACCGTTGAGGCGACCAGTGATCGTGTTTTTAGTAGCAATCACTTCTTCAAAAGACAAGTCTTTCTCAGCAGCAACTAGCAAAGTTTTAGTTGGGATACAACCAATGTTGATACAAGTTCCGCCGTACATAGCCTTACTACGTTCGATAAGGGCAACTTTTTTACCAGCTGAAGCCAATTTACCAGCTAGTGTTTTACCAGCTTTACCAAATCCGATAACGATTAAATCATAAGTTAACATTTATCTTCCTCCTATTCGCATTTCATTCTAGCACAAGAAAAAAACTTTTGCACAATTCTGCTACGAAAAGGAAAGAAAAAAAAACGCTTTCCAGGCAAAAAACTAGTAATTTTTCAACAATCTTGATAAACTAAAATCCTATCTTTTTTTATATAAAATAGAATAAATGTTCGAAAATAGGAGATTTTATGAAATCGAATCGTTATGTTATTGCCTTTTCTGGAGTCATTTTGCACTTAATGCTGGGGTCCACTTATGCTTGGAGTGTTTATCGCAATCCTATTATTGAAAAAACGGGATGGGATCAGGCTTCTGTTGCCTTCGCCTTTAGTCTGGCAATCTTTTGTTTGGGATTATCGGCTGCATTTATGGGGCGTTTGGTAGAAAAATTTGGACCGAGAGTCATGGGGAGTCTATCTGCTTTTCTATACGCAGGTGGAAATATCTTAACAGGATTTGCAATAGACCGTCAGGAACTGTGGTTGTTGTATCTCGCTTATGGCATTTTAGGTGGGCTTGGTTTGGGAGCAGGCTATATTACCCCTGTGTCAACGATTATAAAATGGTTTCCTGATAAACGTGGTCTCGCAACAGGTTTAGCGATTATGGGGTTTGGTTTTGCTTCTTTATTGACTAGTCCCATAGCGCAACATCTCATCGCAGTGGTAGGGCTTGTAGAAACATTTTATATTTTAGGTGCAAGTTACTTTATTATCATGCTCCTAGCTTCACAATTCATTAAGCGTCCAAATGAGCAAGAGCTTGCAATTTTATCTGTTTCAGGGAAAGAAAAAACAGCCTCTTTGACGCAAGGAATGGCTGCAAATCAGGCCTTGAAAAGCAATCGGTTTTATATACTTTGGATTATTTTCTTTATCAACATAGCTTGTGGTTTAGGCTTAATTTCAGCGGCATCGCCAATGGCACAGGAGATGGCTGGCTTGTCTACAAGTCATGCAGCAGTAATGGTGGGCGTTTTAGGGATTTTCAATGGGTTTGGTCGTTTGCTCTGGGCGAGTTTATCTGACTATATCGGTCGCCCTCTAACCTTTAGTATATTACTGCTTGTCAATCTTTTCTTTTCTCTCTCACTTTGGCTCTTTACAGATTCCGTTTTATTTGTAGTCGCTATGTCTATTTTGATGACTTGCTATGGAGCTGGTTTTTCATTGATTCCGGCTTATCTAAGTGATATTTTTGGAACCAAGGAATTGGCCGCTCTGCATGGATATATTTTAACAGCTTGGGCAATGGCTGGTTTAGCAGGGCCTATTTTATTAGCAGAGACTTATAAAATGGCTCATTCTTACACACAAACCTTGTTCGTTTTTCTCATTTTATATAGTATAGCCTTGGCTTTGTCTTATTATCTAGGTTGTTCAATCAAAAAGGAAAGCCAAAAACCGCTTACATGATTTTCTAGAGAAATTGGACTATCTTTTGCTTCTCTCTTGTGTTATACTAGATAAGTTGCAAAGAAACCAGTACTTTTCTTTCGTGGAAAAGAAGCAACACGGTATCTCATTTTTGTACAAGATACGTCATGAAAAGAAAAGTATAAACTAAAGCCCTATAGGGTGGCTTCGCACCACCTTTAGAAAGAAGAATAACGTGAAATTTAATGAATTTAACTTGTCTGCTGAATTGCTAGCAGAGATTGAAAAAGCTGGATTTGTAGAAGCCAGTCCCATCCAAGAACAGACCATTCCCTTGGCTCTCGAAGGAAAAGACGTTATCGGTCAAGCTCAGACTGGTACAGGGAAAACCGCAGCCTTTGGTTTGCCAACCCTTGAAAAAATCCGTACAGAAGAGGCGACCATCCAAGCCTTGGTTATCGCTCCAACTCGTGAACTCGCTGTCCAAAGTCAAGAGGAACTGTTCCGCTTTGGACGTAGCAAAGGAGTGAAAGTTCGCTCAGTTTACGGTGGTTCCAGCATTGAAAAACAAATTAAAGCTCTTAAATCGGGTGCCCACATCGTGGTAGGAACACCAGGCCGTCTCTTGGACTTGATTAAACGCAAGGCCTTGAAATTACAAGATATTGAAACTCTGATTCTTGACGAAGCGGACGAAATGCTCAATATGGGCTTCCTTGAAGACATTGAAGCCATCATTTCCCGTGTCCCTGAAAATCGTCAAACCTTGCTCTTTTCAGCAACCATGCCAGATGCTATCAAACGTATCGGTGTTCAGTTTATGAAAGACCCTGAACATGTCAAGATTGCTGCCAAGGAATTGACAACAGAATTGGTAGATCAGTACTATATCCGTGTTAAAGAGCAAGAAAAATTTGATACTATGACACGTCTTATGGATGTGGAACAACCAGAACTTGCTATTGTATTTGGTCGTACCAAACGCCGTGTAGATGAATTGACTCGTGGACTTAAAATTCGTGGCTTCCGTACAGAAGGAATTCATGGCGACTTAGACCAAAACAAACGTCTTCGTGTCCTTCGTGATTTTAAAAATGGCAATCTTGATGTTCTAGTTGCGACAGACGTGGCAGCACGTGGTTTGGATATCTCAGGTGTGACCCATGTCTATAACTACGATATTCCACAAGATCCTGAAAGTTATGTTCACCGTATCGGTCGTACAGGTCGTGCTGGTAAGTCAGGTCAATCTATTACTTTCGTAGCACCAAATGAAATGGGCTACCTTCAAATCATCGAAAACTTGACTAAGAAACGCATGAAAGGCTTGAAACCAGCGACAGCAGAAGAAGCCTTCCAAGCTAAGAAACAAGTAGCGCTCAAGAAAATCGAACGAGACTTCGCAGACGAAGCAATTCGTGGGAACTTTGAGAAATTTGCTAAAGATGCTCGTAAGTTAGCAGCAGAATTCAGTCCAGAAGAATTGGCTATGTATATCTTGAGTCTGACAGTCCAAGATCCAGACAGCCTGCCTGAAGTGGAGATTGCGCGTGAAAAACCACTGCCATTTAAACCATCAGGTAATGGCTTTGGTGGTAAAGGCAAGGGAGGTCGAGGAGGCCGTCGTGGGGACGATCGTCGAGACCGTGATCGCCGTGGTGGTCGCCGTGATGATTTCAAAAAAGGCAGTCGTGGAAATGATCGTTTTGATAAAGACAGACGTTACCGTAATAAAGACAATAAAAAACCTCGCAACACTTCAAGCGAAAAGAAGACCGGCTTTGTTATTCGTAACAAAGGAGACAAATAGAAAAAAGCGATTCACACTGTGAATCGCTTTTATATATAAGGAGACCGATAGTAAAAGAAGATGGTGATAGTAAAGGATAGGTGAAACGGAAAGGGATTTATCATGTCATCTTCTTATAATGTTATAATATCAAAAATAAAATAGGATGTCAATAAAAAAATCGCTTTTTTTCTAAAATATTTTTGCTGTTCAAAATTGCAATTAAATAAGCAATTTTCAGATAATTATTGAAATAAAGACTTTTCTATGTTATAATGGAAGCGATTATATGCGAGGTAAAAAATGGCACATTTATTAGAAAAAACAAGAAAAATCACGTCTATTCTAAAGCGCTCTGAGGAGCAACTTCAAGATGAGCTTCCTTACAATGCGATTACACGCCAGTTAGCAGATATTATTGACTGTAACGCTTGTATTGTGAATAACAAGGGACGTCTCTTGGGCTACTTTATGCGTTATAAGACAAATAATGACCGTGTAGAACAGTTCTTCCAAACCAAAACCTTCCCTGAGGTCTATGTACAAGGGGCAAACATGATTTATGATACGGAAGCCAATCTTCCTGTTGAACATGATTTGACCATTTTCCCTGTAGAGAGCCGTGCGGACTTTCCAGATGGTTTGACGACCATCGCTCCGATTCATGTATCAGGGATTCGCCTAGGTTCGTTGATCATTTGGCGCAATGACAAGAAATTTGAAGATGAAGATTTGATCCTTGTTGAGATTGCGAGCACGGTTGTGGGAATTCAACTATTGAACTTCCAACGTGAAGAAGATGAGAAAAATATTCGCCGTCGTACGGCTGTTACCATGGCGGTCAACACCCTTTCCTATTCAGAACTTCGTGCCGTATCAGCTATTTTAGCTGAATTGGATGGAAATGAAGGGCAGTTGACTGCGTCTGTTATTGCAGACCGTATTGGCATTACACGCTCAGTTATTGTCAATGCGCTTCGTAAATTGGAGTCTGCGGGAATTATTGAGAGTCGTTCATTAGGAATGAAGGGGACTTATCTCAAAGTTCTAATTGGTGATATTTTTGAGGAAGTGAAAAAGAGGGACTACTAATGGCAAAAGCTTTAATCTCGATTGACTATACAGAGGATTTCGTAGCAGACCATGGAAAGCTAACTGCTGGCGCACCCGCTCAAGCAATATCAAAAGCCATTGATCAGGCAACCAGATTAGCTTTTGATCGTGGAGACTATGTCTTTTTCACCATTGATGCTCATGAGGAGAAGGATACATTCCACCCAGAAAGCAAGCTCTTTCCACCACACAACATCATCGGAACTAGTGGGCGTAACCTTTATGGCCCCCTAGCTGACTTTTATGCTGAGCATGAGGCGGATAGTCGCGTCTTTTGGATGGACAAGCGTCACTATTCAGCATTTTCAGGAACGGACTTAGATATCCGTTTGCGAGAACGTCGGGTTGATACTGTTATCTTAACAGGTGTTTTGACGGATATTTGTGTTCTTCATACGGCGATTGATGCCTATAATTTAGGTTATCAAATCGAGATTGTCAAGCCTGCAGTTGCCTCTATTTGGCCAGAAAATCATCAGTTTGCTCTTGGGCATTTTAAGAACACATTGGGAGCAAAATTACTGGATGAAAACCTTGCTGAAATTGAACTATAAGACTGTTGGAAAAATGAAAAAAATCTGAAAAAAGTGTTGACAAAGATTTTGAAAGTTGATATACTAGTAAAGTAATCGACGCGGGGATGGCGGAATTGGCAGACGCGCAGGACTAAGGATCCTGTGACCGCTTTAGGTCGTGAGGGTTCAAGTCCCTCTCTCCGCATAGGGTAAGAGTTAGCTTTGGCTAGCTCTTTTTGTTTTTACAAAGAAAACTAGAGGCTACGTTTCGTGTATCGAAAATATTGGCATCAAGAACAGTTCATTGTATCAGAACATTTAAACTGAGTTTTCCATTTCATTCTATCAAGAATATCCTCAAACATAAGTCAGAAAATGAAGAACTTAGGAGATGGAAAAATACCTAGCTGAAAGATGATGTCCAACATTTATTGAATGGAATGGATTATAGATTAGTAAATTGTTTATCTGTATATGAAGAAAAGTTAGCGCTTGCTAGCTTTTTTGTTTTTTCAAAAAATAAATCAAAAAAATTTTTCGATTTCATAAACATTTCATATTTGGATTTTATAATAGTCTTACAAATATGGAGGTGACAAATGAATCCAATCCAAAGAGCTTGGGCTTATGTCAGCAGAAAACGACTGAGAAGTTTTATTTTATTTCTGATTTTATTTGTCCTTTTAGCAGGAATTTCAGCCTGTTTGACTCTGATGAAGTCCAACAAAACAGTAGAAAGCAATCTTTACAAATCACTCAACACATCTTTTTCTATCAAAAAGATAGAAAATGGACAGACCTTCAAGTTGTCAGACCTAGCATCCGTGAGCAAGATTAAGGGACTGGAAAATGTCTCTCCTGAACTTGAGACGGTCGCAAAACTGAAAGACAAGGAAGCGGTGAGTGGTGAGCAGAGCGTAGAACGTGATGATTTGTCAGCTGCAGACAAGAACTTGGTTAGCTTAACGGCTCTCGAGGATTCATCCAAGGATGTCACCTTTACCAGTTCGGCTTTCAATCTAAAAGAAGGGCGACACCTTCAAAAAGGGGACTCCAAGAAAATCCTCATCCACGAAGAGTTGGCCAAGAAGAATGGTCTTTCGCTTCACGACAAGATTGGCTTGGATGCTGGTCAGTCCGAAGCTGGAAAGGGGCAAACAGTAGAGTTTGAAATTGTCGGCATCTTTTCTGGTAAAAAACAAGAAAAGTTCACAGGCTTGTCTTCCGACTTCAGTGAAAACCAGGTCTTTACAGACTATGAAAGTAGCCAAACCCTTCTGGGAAATAGTGAACCGCAGGTCAGTGCAGCGCGCTTCTATGTAGAAAATCCTAAGGAAATGGACGGACTCATGAAGCAGGTGGAAAACTTGGCTTTGGAAAGTCAAGGCTACCAAGTCGAGAAGGAAAACAAGGCCTTTGAGCAAATCAAAGACTCAGTGGCAACCTTCCAAACCTTCCTCACCATCTTCCTTTATGGGATGTTGATAGCAGGAGCAGGAGCCTTAATTTTGGTCTTGTCCCTCTGGTTGAGAGAAAGGGTCTACGAAGTGGGGATTCTACTCGCACTTGGAAAAAGCAAGAGTTCGATCTTCCTCCAGTTCTGTTTAGAGGTAGTTTTGGTATCTCTTGGAGCTTTGCTTCCAGCATTTGTTGCAGGAAATGCCATCACATCCTATCTACTCCAAACTGTACTAGCCAGTGGAGATCAGGCAACCTTACAGGACACGCTGGCCAAAGCAAGTGGTCTATCAACCAGTCTCCTATCCTTTGCAGAATCCTATGTCTTTCTGCTCCTGATTGGTTGCTTATCAGTAGCCCTTTGTTTCCTATTCTTATTTAGAAAATCGCCGAAAGAAATTTTATCATCTATTAGTTAAGAAGGAGAAATCATGACTTTATTACAATTGCAAGATGTTACCTACCGTTATAAGAACACTGCTGAAGCAGTTTTATATCAGATCAAGTATAATTTTGAACCCGGAAAATTTTATAGTATCATTGGTGAGTCAGGAGCAGGAAAATCTACTCTCTTGTCCCTACTGGCTGGTCTAGATAGTCCTGTTGAAGGTTCTATCCTTTTCCAAGGAGAGGACATTCGGAACAAGGGGTATTCATACCATCGCATGCACCATATTTCTCTGGTCTTTCAAAATTATAACTTGATAGATTATCTTTCTCCGCTGGAAAATATCCGCTTGGTCAACAAAAAAGCAAGCAAGGATACACTTCTTGAGCTTGGTTTGGATGAAAGTCAGATCAAGCGGAACGTTCTCCAGTTATCAGGTGGTCAACAGCAACGTGTAGCCATCGCTCGCAGTTTAGTCTCAGAAGCTCCAGTTATTCTAGCTGATGAGCCAACAGGAAATCTGGACCCTAAAACTGCCGGAGATATTATCGAACTGCTCAAATCACTTGCCGAGAAAACAGGTAAATGTGTGATCGTCGTCACCCACAGTAAAGAAGTGGCACAAGCGTCTGATATTACACTTGAGTTGAAGGACAAGAAACTGACTGAAACTCGCAATACTACTAAATAATATGAGCTTGTTTTGATAGAATTATTAAATCAAATCTAGAAAGGGAACCTATGTTACACAACGCATTTGCCTATGTTACAAGGAAGTTTTTCAAATCGATTGTTATCTTCCTGATTATTCTCCTCATGGCGAGCTTGAGTTTGGTCGGCTTGTCGATCAAGGGAGCTACTGCCAAGGCTTCTCAGGAGACCTTTAAAAATATCACCAATAGCTTCTCCATGCAAATCAATCGTCGAGTCAATCAAGGGACGCCACGTGGTTCTGGGAATATCAAGGGTGAGGATATCAAAAAAATCACCGAAAACAAGGCCATCGAGTCTTATGTTAAACGCATCAACGCTATCGGAGATTTGACTGGATATGATCTCATCGAAACGCCAGAAACCAAGAAAAATCTCACTGCAGACCGTGCCAAGCGTTTTGGAAGTAGTTTGATGATTACAGGTGTCAATGACTCCTCTAAAGAAGATAAGTTTGTCTCTGGCTCATATAAGCTGGTTGAAGGTGAGCACCTAACCAACGACGACAAAGACAAGATCCTCATGCACAAGGACTTGGCAGCCAAACACGGATGGAAAGTCGGAGATAAGGTCAAACTAGACTCCAATGTTTACGATGCAGACAATGAAAAAGGTGCCAAGGAAACAGTTGAAGTGACAATCAAGGGACTCTTTGATGGTCACAATAAGTCAGCAGTAACCTATTCACAAGAACTCTATGAAAATACAGCTATCACAGACATTCACACAGCTGCAAAACTTTATGGATACACAGAAGACACAGCTATTTATGGGGACGCAACCTTCTTTGTAACAGCAGACAAGAACTTGGATGACGTCATGAAAGAGTTGAATGGTATCAGTGGTATCAACTGGAAGAGCTACACACTTGTGAAGAGCTCCTCTAACTACCCAGCTCTAGAGCAATCCATCTCTGGTATGTACAAGATGGCCAACCTCCTCTTCTGGGGTAGCTTGAGCTTCTCAGTTCTTCTCCTTGCCCTCTTGCTCAGTCTTTGGATCAATGCCCGTCGCAAGGAAGTAGGAATCCTCCTCTCTATCGGTCTCAAGCAGGCAAGTATCTTGGGGCAATTCATTACCGAATCTATCTTGATTGCCATCCCTGCTCTCGTTTCTGCTTACTTCCTAGCCAACTACACAGCTCGTGCCATCGGAAATACTGTTCTTGCCAATGTCACTTCAGGTGTTGCCAAGCAAGCCAGTAAGGCTGCTCAAGCCTCTAATCTTGGTGGTGGTGCAGAAGTAGATGGCTTTAGCAAGACCTTGTCGAGCTTAGATATTTCCATTCAGACATCAGACTTTATCATCGTCTTTGTCCTTGCTTTGGTTCTAGTGGTTCTCGTTATGGCGCTTGCTTCAAGCAATCTCCTCAGAAAACAACCAAAAGAGCTCTTGCTCGATAGCGAATAAAAAACTTGCTACCTATTCTCCCCTAAATGGGGTATAATATAGGTAGCATTTTTATCTATTTCATCTTGATAATACTCTTCGAAAATCAAATTCAAACCACGTCAGCNCACATGACATTGATATTTTCTTTGCGGATCCAGGATGTCCTGGTCAACGAGGTCTCAATGAACATTCTAATGGCTTATTAAGACGAAATGGATTACCGAAACAAATGGATTTTACTAATATTTCTCAAAATTATTTATCAGCTATAGCTGATAAAAGAAATAGAATTCCTAGAAAATCATTGAATTATCAATCACCCTACCAAGTTTTTCTGAGTTACTTGAAAAGTCTAGCTTAATTTGACAATTTAGGATTAGCTCCCAAGAGCTAGAAGTCACAGACCCAGATGGGATTGTGGCAAAGCTCCAAGTCACCTAGTTAAATACGAGATCATCCCCCATCTGTTAAAGATACGGGGATTTTGTTTTTCTGATGAGAAAGCCAGATTGTTATATTTCCGCTTCCAAAATGATGGTATAATAATTAAAAGAAAGGTGTAGATATGTTAGCTAAAAATATAATCTATTTAGAAACGTCATCTATCTTTGACTGGGTACAAATTATTTCCTACTTATCAAGAGAGGAAAAGGAAGTGATGTACCAAGTTGCAAATGACAGAATTAAGCGCTTGTTTAAAGTCGAAAATGAATTTTATCTTTGTACGATTTTTTACAATGAGCAAGTTCAAGAGATATGTATCCAGGCGGAAAATCAGCCTATTTTTTCTGCTGAGGCTAGAAAAGTTATTAGCAATTTTGTCAGAGATTGGTTGGATTTAGATCAGTTGTTAGATGACTTTTATCAGTTTGCACAAGAAGATAATATTTTATCTCCTTTGGTTCAGAAGTTTTACGGACTTCGTTTGATTGGTGTCCCAGATTTTTATGAGGCTATTACTTGGGGAATTTTAGGACAGCAGGTAAATCTTGCTTATGCTTATACCCTAAAAGAACGTTTTGTCAAGAAATATGGCGAAGCTTTTCACTATAACCATGAAACTTACTGGCTTTATCCAAAGCCTGAGATGGTTGCAAATAGTGTGGCTGAGGAGTTATTGGAGTTGCAAATGACTCGTAAAAAAGCAGAATATTTACAAACAATATCAATGCTCTTGTATCAGGGGACCATTTCAAGAAGTTATTATCAAAAGTTAGATACAGCTGAGCAAATTGAAAAAGAGTTGCTTAAACTTTACGGTGTCGGTCCGTGGACGGCTCATTATGTGATGATGCGATGTTTTCGTATACAATCGGCTTTTCCGATGGCTGACATTGGATTGCAGAATGGCATATCTTATATACTTGGTCTAGATGAGAAACCGTCTAAGGAATTGCTATTAAAGTTAAAAAAAGAGTGGGGCACATGGTGTTCATATGCAGTTTTTTATATTTGGCGTTTACTTTATTAGTTGATTTTCATCGAAAAGGAGAAGAAATGTACAAAACTTATTACAAATCCCCAATCGGCCGTATTCTCATCTTGACAGACGGAAATGCCTTGCTGGGACTTTGGCTTGAGGAACAGAAATATTTTGGGGCAGGCTACGATTTGGAGCAAGCGCAACAGGAAGAGACAGAAGTCAGCCGACGCGTCTCTGCTTGGCTGGATGCTTATTTCAAGGGAGAAAATCCCGCGACAGATGAAATTCTATTGGCACCTCAAGTGACTGAGTTTAGAAGCAAGGTTCTGACAGTGCTGCAGAAGATTCCCTATGGGCAAACGGCTACCTATTCAGATATTTTGCGGGAGTTGCAGGCTGAGTATGGAAAAATTGGCTCTGCTAGAGCAGTTGGTAGCGCCATCGGTCATAATCCCATTTCCCTTCTGATTCCCTGCCACCGGATTGTCGGAAGCGACGGCAAATTGACCGGTTATGCCGGCGGCCTTGATAAAAAATCCTTCTTGTTGAAACTAGAGGCAGGGGAGAAAACAAGAGAATGACTGTTTTAAACTATTGATAAGCTAAAAAAGCATCGTTCGGTGCTTTTTAACTTACTTTAAATATGGTAAAATGGATGTGATTAAAATAGGAAAAGAGTATAAAATGGCGAAAAAATCAAACGCAAATATTGGATTTGAAAAGGAACTATGGGATGCTGCAGATTCACTTCGGGGGCACATTTCAGCGTCAGAGTACAGAAAAGTTATTGTCGGTCTCATCTTTTTAAAATATGTATCAGATGCTTTTGAAGAAAAATACCAACAATTACTTGCAGAGGGTGACGGATTTGAGAATGATCCTGATGCATATTCAGAGGAGAATATTTTCTTCGTCCCTGAAATAGCTAGATGGCAATTTATTGCGAGTCATGCCCATTCTTCGGAAATTGGCACAGTCTTGGATTCAGCTATGCGTGAAATTGAAAAGGATAATCCTAGTCTAGAGAATGTCCTTCCTCAAATCTATGCAAGTCCAGACTTAGATAAGCGAGTTTTAGGGGAAGTTGTAGATATTTTTACTAATATTCAAATGTATGAAGGTGAGAATGAAAAAGATTTACTTGGGCGTGCTTATGAATATTGTATTGAACAGTTTGCGGCATATGAAGGAAAACGAGGCGGTGAATTTTATACTCCGACCAGTATCGTAAAAACGATTGTAGAAATATTAAAGCCTTATAGAGGCCGTGTTTATGATCCTGCTTGTGGCTCAGGTGGTATGTTTGTTCAGTCAGCTAAGTTTATAGAGAATCATAGTGGGAATATTAATAATTTATCTGTTTTTGGTCAAGAATCTAATGCAGATACTTGGAAGATGGCCAAGATGAACATGGTTATCCGAGGTATTGATGCGGATTTTGGTGAGCACCAAGCGAACAGCTTTTTCAATGATTTACATCCGACACTAAAAGCTAACTATATCATGGCTAATCCCCCTTTTAATATTTCCAACTGGGGAGCAGATAAACTGCAAGATGATATTCGCTGGAAATACGGAACGCCACCTAATAGCAATGCAAACTATGCTTGGATTCAGCACATGATTCATCACATGGATCCTAGTAATGGCAAGGTTGGCTTGGTTCTGGCAAACGGCTCACTCTCATCGACTCAGAGCGGTGAAGGGGACATTCGTAAAAAAATTATCGAAGATGACTTAATTGAGGGAATTATAGCTCTTCCAGCTAATCTCTTTTACAGTGTAACTATTCCAGCCTGTCTCTGGTTTATCAGTAAAAATAAAAAACAAAAAGGAAAGACGCTGTTTATCGATGCTCGAAATATGGGAGAAATGATTGACCGTAAGCATCGCGACTTTATCGACGAAGACATTAAGAAGTTGGCAGATACCTTTGAAGCCTTTCAAAATGGAAACCTTGAAGATGTTAAAGGTTTTTGTGCGTCTGTTGAAACAGCAGAAATTGCAAAGCAAGATTTTATTCTTACGCCAGGGCGTTATGTAGGTATTGAGGAAAAAGAAGATGACGGAGAACCATTTGAAGAGAAGATGGACCGACTGACGACAGAACTATCAGAACTTTTTATTAAATCCCATAAATTAGAAGATGAGATTCGAGAAAGATTGGGGGAGATTGGGTTTGAAATATAAGGAGGTAAATTTAGGTGAACTTGTTAGCTTTGTTTCAAAAGGTATTCCACCAAAATATATTGAGACTAAATCCGATAATACTATCGTTGTACTTAATCAAAGGACGAATAGAAATTTTCAAATTGATTACTCTTTGTCACGGTTAAATGATTTATTGAAGAAAAAAGTACCTACAAATAAGATACTAATAGATTATGATATTTTGATAAATTCTACAGGCGTTGGAACAGCAGGACGAGTTGCTCAATTAGTAAAAGTACCTGAATTGACTACTGTAGATGGACATATGATAATTGTTAGACCAGATGAAGAGAAAATAGATCCTTTGTATTTAGGTTATGCTCTTAAAGCACAACAAGTAAAAATTGAAGGATTACAAGAAGGATCAACTGGGCAGACTGAGTTAAATCGACAACGATTATTGAATGATATTATTATACAATTTCCTGAATCAAGAAAATTACAACAAGATATTTCCAGACTATTCTTTTCACTTGATGAAAAGATTGAGAATAATAAAAAGATAAATCATCATTTAGCGGCTATTAGTAAGAATTATTTGAAGATTTTCTATTCAAGTAATTCTATTAAATTAGGAGATATATTTGAATTAAAATCAGGCTATGCGTTTAAGAGTAAAGACTGGGTTGACGAAGGTAAACCAGTAATCAAAATAAAAGATATAGATGGGATAACTGTTGATATTACTAATCTAAATTATGTAAAAAATAAGTCTCAATTATCAAAGGCTTCAAACTTTGAGGTGTTTGGAAAAGAAATTGTAATGGCTCTAACGGGGGCGACTACTGGAAAAATCGGCGTTATTCCAAAAAATTTTAAGGGATATGTAAATCAGCGTGTTGGTTTATTTTATGCTAAAACAGAACTTTCTTATGCAGTCCTTTGGTCTATTTTGCAACAGCAAAATATAATTACAGACTTAATCAAACTTTCTAGCGGTTCTGCACAAGCAAACTTGAGTCCATTTTCAGTGAATAGTTATGACTTGAATGTAACATTTAAAGATTTAATTGAGTTAGACAAAGTACTCTCTCCTCTTTATGAGTTATTTTGTTTCAACCTTTCAGAAATTCAAAGGTTATCTAAACTAAGAGATACTCTCCTACCCAAACTTTTATCTGGTGAACTCTCTGTCAATCAAGCCAGTAAATGATGATTTATCGTTTTAAGCTATCCATAGANTAAGTTAACATTTATCTTCCTCCTATTCGCATTTCATTCTAGCACAAGAAAAAAACTTTTGCACAATTCTGCTACGAAAAGGAAAGAAAAAAAAACGCTTTCCAGGCAAAAAACTAGTAATTTTTCAACAATCTTGATAAACTAAAATCCTATCTTTTTTTATATAAAATAGAATAAATGTTCGAAAATAGGAGATTTTATGAAATCGAATCGTTATGTTATTGCCTTTTCTGGAGTCATTTTGCACTTAATGCTGGGGTCCACTTATGCTTGGAGTGTTTATCGCAATCCTATTATTGAAAAAACGGGATGGGATCAGGCTTCTGTTGCCTTCGCCTTTAGTCTGGCAATCTTTTGTTTGGGATTATCGGCTGCATTTATGGGGCGTTTGGTAGAAAAATTTGGACCGAGAGTCATGGGGAGTCTATCTGCTTTTCTATACGCAGGTGGAAATATCTTAACAGGATTTGCAATAGACCGTCAGGAACTGTGGTTGTTGTATCTCGCTTATGGCATTTTAGGTGGGCTTGGTTTGGGAGCAGGCTATATTACCCCTGTGTCAACGATTATAAAATGGTTTCCTGATAAACGTGGTCTCGCAACAGGTTTAGCGATTATGGGGTTTGGTTTTGCTTCTTTATTGACTAGTCCCATAGCGCAACATCTCATCGCAGTGGTAGGGCTTGTAGAAACATTTTATATTTTAGGTGCAAGTTACTTTATTATCATGCTCCTAGCTTCACAATTCATTAAGCGTCCAAATGAGCAAGAGCTTGCAATTTTATCTGTTTCAGGGAAAGAAAAAACAGCCTCTTTGACGCAAGGAATGGCTGCAAATCAGGCCTTGAAAAGCAATCGGTTTTATATACTTTGGATTATTTTCTTTATCAACATAGCTTGTGGTTTAGGCTTAATTTCAGCGGCATCGCCAATGGCACAGGAGATGGCTGGCTTGTCTACAAGTCATGCAGCAGTAATGGTGGGCGTTTTAGGGATTTTCAATGGGTTTGGTCGTTTGCTCTGGGCGAGTTTATCTGACTATATCGGTCGCCCTCTAACCTTTAGTATATTACTGCTTGTCAATCTTTTCTTTTCTCTCTCACTTTGGCTCTTTACAGATTCCGTTTTATTTGTAGTCGCTATGTCTATTTTGATGACTTGCTATGGAGCTGGTTTTTCATTGATTCCGGCTTATCTAAGTGATATTTTTGGAACCAAGGAATTGGCCGCTCTGCATGGATATATTTTAACAGCTTGGGCAATGGCTGGTTTAGCAGGGCCTATTTTATTAGCAGAGACTTATAAAATGGCTCATTCTTACACACAAACCTTGTTCGTTTTTCTCATTTTATATAGTATAGCCTTGGCTTTGTCTTATTATCTAGGTTGTTCAATCAAAAAGGAAAGCCAAAAACCGCTTACATGATTTTCTAGAGAAATTGGACTATCTTTTGCTTCTCTCTTGTGTTATACTAGATAAGTTGCAAAGAAACCAGTACTTTTCTTTCGTGGAAAAGAAGCAACACGGTATCTCATTTTTGTACAAGATACGTCATGAAAAGAAAAGTATAAACTAAAGCCCTATAGGGTGGCTTCGCACCACCTTTAGAAAGAAGAATAACGTGAAATTTAATGAATTTAACTTGTCTGCTGAATTGCTAGCAGAGATTGAAAAAGCTGGATTTGTAGAAGCCAGTCCCATCCAAGAACAGACCATTCCCTTGGCTCTCGAAGGAAAAGACGTTATCGGTCAAGCTCAGACTGGTACAGGGAAAACCGCAGCCTTTGGTTTGCCAACCCTTGAAAAAATCCGTACAGAAGAGGCGACCATCCAAGCCTTGGTTATCGCTCCAACTCGTGAACTCGCTGTCCAAAGTCAAGAGGAACTGTTCCGCTTTGGACGTAGCAAAGGAGTGAAAGTTCGCTCAGTTTACGGTGGTTCCAGCATTGAAAAACAAATTAAAGCTCTTAAATCGGGTGCCCACATCGTGGTAGGAACACCAGGCCGTCTCTTGGACTTGATTAAACGCAAGGCCTTGAAATTACAAGATATTGAAACTCTGATTCTTGACGAAGCGGACGAAATGCTCAATATGGGCTTCCTTGAAGACATTGAAGCCATCATTTCCCGTGTCCCTGAAAATCGTCAAACCTTGCTCTTTTCAGCAACCATGCCAGATGCTATCAAACGTATCGGTGTTCAGTTTATGAAAGACCCTGAACATGTCAAGATTGCTGCCAAGGAATTGACAACAGAATTGGTAGATCAGTACTATATCCGTGTTAAAGAGCAAGAAAAATTTGATACTATGACACGTCTTATGGATGTGGAACAACCAGAACTTGCTATTGTATTTGGTCGTACCAAACGCCGTGTAGATGAATTGACTCGTGGACTTAAAATTCGTGGCTTCCGTACAGAAGGAATTCATGGCGACTTAGACCAAAACAAACGTCTTCGTGTCCTTCGTGATTTTAAAAATGGCAATCTTGATGTTCTAGTTGCGACAGACGTGGCAGCACGTGGTTTGGATATCTCAGGTGTGACCCATGTCTATAACTACGATATTCCACAAGATCCTGAAAGTTATGTTCACCGTATCGGTCGTACAGGTCGTGCTGGTAAGTCAGGTCAATCTATTACTTTCGTAGCACCAAATGAAATGGGCTACCTTCAAATCATCGAAAACTTGACTAAGAAACGCATGAAAGGCTTGAAACCAGCGACAGCAGAAGAAGCCTTCCAAGCTAAGAAACAAGTAGCGCTCAAGAAAATCGAACGAGACTTCGCAGACGAAGCAATTCGTGGGAACTTTGAGAAATTTGCTAAAGATGCTCGTAAGTTAGCAGCAGAATTCAGTCCAGAAGAATTGGCTATGTATATCTTGAGTCTGACAGTCCAAGATCCAGACAGCCTGCCTGAAGTGGAGATTGCGCGTGAAAAACCACTGCCATTTAAACCATCAGGTAATGGCTTTGGTGGTAAAGGCAAGGGAGGTCGAGGAGGCCGTCGTGGGGACGATCGTCGAGACCGTGATCGCCGTGGTGGTCGCCGTGATGATTTCAAAAAAGGCAGTCGTGGAAATGATCGTTTTGATAAAGACAGACGTTACCGTAATAAAGACAATAAAAAACCTCGCAACACTTCAAGCGAAAAGAAGACCGGCTTTGTTATTCGTAACAAAGGAGACAAATAGAAAAAAGCGATTCACACTGTGAATCGCTTTTATATATAAGGAGACCGATAGTAAAAGAAGATGGTGATAGTAAAGGATAGGTGAAACGGAAAGGGATTTATCATGTCATCTTCTTATAATGTTATAATATCAAAAATAAAATAGGATGTCAATAAAAAAATCGCTTTTTTTCTAAAATATTTTTGCTGTTCAAAATTGCAATTAAATAAGCAATTTTCAGATAATTATTGAAATAAAGACTTTTCTATGTTATAATGGAAGCGATTATATGCGAGGTAAAAAATGGCACATTTATTAGAAAAAACAAGAAAAATCACGTCTATTCTAAAGCGCTCTGAGGAGCAACTTCAAGATGAGCTTCCTTACAATGCGATTACACGCCAGTTAGCAGATATTATTGACTGTAACGCTTGTATTGTGAATAACAAGGGACGTCTCTTGGGCTACTTTATGCGTTATAAGACAAATAATGACCGTGTAGAACAGTTCTTCCAAACCAAAACCTTCCCTGAGGTCTATGTACAAGGGGCAAACATGATTTATGATACGGAAGCCAATCTTCCTGTTGAACATGATTTGACCATTTTCCCTGTAGAGAGCCGTGCGGACTTTCCAGATGGTTTGACGACCATCGCTCCGATTCATGTATCAGGGATTCGCCTAGGTTCGTTGATCATTTGGCGCAATGACAAGAAATTTGAAGATGAAGATTTGATCCTTGTTGAGATTGCGAGCACGGTTGTGGGAATTCAACTATTGAACTTCCAACGTGAAGAAGATGAGAAAAATATTCGCCGTCGTACGGCTGTTACCATGGCGGTCAACACCCTTTCCTATTCAGAACTTCGTGCCGTATCAGCTATTTTAGCTGAATTGGATGGAAATGAAGGGCAGTTGACTGCGTCTGTTATTGCAGACCGTATTGGCATTACACGCTCAGTTATTGTCAATGCGCTTCGTAAATTGGAGTCTGCGGGAATTATTGAGAGTCGTTCATTAGGAATGAAGGGGACTTATCTCAAAGTTCTAATTGGTGATATTTTTGAGGAAGTGAAAAAGAGGGACTACTAATGGCAAAAGCTTTAATCTCGATTGACTATACAGAGGATTTCGTAGCAGACCATGGAAAGCTAACTGCTGGCGCACCCGCTCAAGCAATATCAAAAGCCATTGATCAGGCAACCAGATTAGCTTTTGATCGTGGAGACTATGTCTTTTTCACCATTGATGCTCATGAGGAGAAGGATACATTCCACCCAGAAAGCAAGCTCTTTCCACCACACAACATCATCGGAACTAGTGGGCGTAACCTTTATGGCCCCCTAGCTGACTTTTATGCTGAGCATGAGGCGGATAGTCGCGTCTTTTGGATGGACAAGCGTCACTATTCAGCATTTTCAGGAACGGACTTAGATATCCGTTTGCGAGAACGTCGGGTTGATACTGTTATCTTAACAGGTGTTTTGACGGATATTTGTGTTCTTCATACGGCGATTGATGCCTATAATTTAGGTTATCAAATCGAGATTGTCAAGCCTGCAGTTGCCTCTATTTGGCCAGAAAATCATCAGTTTGCTCTTGGGCATTTTAAGAACACATTGGGAGCAAAATTACTGGATGAAAACCTTGCTGAAATTGAACTATAAGACTGTTGGAAAAATGAAAAAAATCTGAAAAAAGTGTTGACAAAGATTTTGAAAGTTGATATACTAGTAAAGTAATCGACGCGGGGATGGCGGAATTGGCAGACGCGCAGGACTAAGGATCCTGTGACCGCTTTAGGTCGTGAGGGTTCAAGTCCCTCTCTCCGCATAGGGTAAGAGTTAGCTTTGGCTAGCTCTTTTTGTTTTTACAAAGAAAACTAGAGGCTACGTTTCGTGTATCGAAAATATTGGCATCAAGAACAGTTCATTGTATCAGAACATTTAAACTGAGTTTTCCATTTCATTCTATCAAGAATATCCTCAAACATAAGTCAGAAAATGAAGAACTTAGGAGATGGAAAAATACCTAGCTGAAAGATGATGTCCAACATTTATTGAATGGAATGGATTATAGATTAGTAAATTGTTTATCTGTATATGAAGAAAAGTTAGCGCTTGCTAGCTTTTTTGTTTTTTCAAAAAATAAATCAAAAAAATTTTTCGATTTCATAAACATTTCATATTTGGATTTTATAATAGTCTTACAAATATGGAGGTGACAAATGAATCCAATCCAAAGAGCTTGGGCTTATGTCAGCAGAAAACGACTGAGAAGTTTTATTTTATTTCTGATTTTATTTGTCCTTTTAGCAGGAATTTCAGCCTGTTTGACTCTGATGAAGTCCAACAAAACAGTAGAAAGCAATCTTTACAAATCACTCAACACATCTTTTTCTATCAAAAAGATAGAAAATGGACAGACCTTCAAGTTGTCAGACCTAGCATCCGTGAGCAAGATTAAGGGACTGGAAAATGTCTCTCCTGAACTTGAGACGGTCGCAAAACTGAAAGACAAGGAAGCGGTGAGTGGTGAGCAGAGCGTAGAACGTGATGATTTGTCAGCTGCAGACAAGAACTTGGTTAGCTTAACGGCTCTCGAGGATTCATCCAAGGATGTCACCTTTACCAGTTCGGCTTTCAATCTAAAAGAAGGGCGACACCTTCAAAAAGGGGACTCCAAGAAAATCCTCATCCACGAAGAGTTGGCCAAGAAGAATGGTCTTTCGCTTCACGACAAGATTGGCTTGGATGCTGGTCAGTCCGAAGCTGGAAAGGGGCAAACAGTAGAGTTTGAAATTGTCGGCATCTTTTCTGGTAAAAAACAAGAAAAGTTCACAGGCTTGTCTTCCGACTTCAGTGAAAACCAGGTCTTTACAGACTATGAAAGTAGCCAAACCCTTCTGGGAAATAGTGAACCGCAGGTCAGTGCAGCGCGCTTCTATGTAGAAAATCCTAAGGAAATGGACGGACTCATGAAGCAGGTGGAAAACTTGGCTTTGGAAAGTCAAGGCTACCAAGTCGAGAAGGAAAACAAGGCCTTTGAGCAAATCAAAGACTCAGTGGCAACCTTCCAAACCTTCCTCACCATCTTCCTTTATGGGATGTTGATAGCAGGAGCAGGAGCCTTAATTTTGGTCTTGTCCCTCTGGTTGAGAGAAAGGGTCTACGAAGTGGGGATTCTACTCGCACTTGGAAAAAGCAAGAGTTCGATCTTCCTCCAGTTCTGTTTAGAGGTAGTTTTGGTATCTCTTGGAGCTTTGCTTCCAGCATTTGTTGCAGGAAATGCCATCACATCCTATCTACTCCAAACTGTACTAGCCAGTGGAGATCAGGCAACCTTACAGGACACGCTGGCCAAAGCAAGTGGTCTATCAACCAGTCTCCTATCCTTTGCAGAATCCTATGTCTTTCTGCTCCTGATTGGTTGCTTATCAGTAGCCCTTTGTTTCCTATTCTTATTTAGAAAATCGCCGAAAGAAATTTTATCATCTATTAGTTAAGAAGGAGAAATCATGACTTTATTACAATTGCAAGATGTTACCTACCGTTATAAGAACACTGCTGAAGCAGTTTTATATCAGATCAAGTATAATTTTGAACCCGGAAAATTTTATAGTATCATTGGTGAGTCAGGAGCAGGAAAATCTACTCTCTTGTCCCTACTGGCTGGTCTAGATAGTCCTGTTGAAGGTTCTATCCTTTTCCAAGGAGAGGACATTCGGAACAAGGGGTATTCATACCATCGCATGCACCATATTTCTCTGGTCTTTCAAAATTATAACTTGATAGATTATCTTTCTCCGCTGGAAAATATCCGCTTGGTCAACAAAAAAGCAAGCAAGGATACACTTCTTGAGCTTGGTTTGGATGAAAGTCAGATCAAGCGGAACGTTCTCCAGTTATCAGGTGGTCAACAGCAACGTGTAGCCATCGCTCGCAGTTTAGTCTCAGAAGCTCCAGTTATTCTAGCTGATGAGCCAACAGGAAATCTGGACCCTAAAACTGCCGGAGATATTATCGAACTGCTCAAATCACTTGCCGAGAAAACAGGTAAATGTGTGATCGTCGTCACCCACAGTAAAGAAGTGGCACAAGCGTCTGATATTACACTTGAGTTGAAGGACAAGAAACTGACTGAAACTCGCAATACTACTAAATAATATGAGCTTGTTTTGATAGAATTATTAAATCAAATCTAGAAAGGGAACCTATGTTACACAACGCATTTGCCTATGTTACAAGGAAGTTTTTCAAATCGATTGTTATCTTCCTGATTATTCTCCTCATGGCGAGCTTGAGTTTGGTCGGCTTGTCGATCAAGGGAGCTACTGCCAAGGCTTCTCAGGAGACCTTTAAAAATATCACCAATAGCTTCTCCATGCAAATCAATCGTCGAGTCAATCAAGGGACGCCACGTGGTTCTGGGAATATCAAGGGTGAGGATATCAAAAAAATCACCGAAAACAAGGCCATCGAGTCTTATGTTAAACGCATCAACGCTATCGGAGATTTGACTGGATATGATCTCATCGAAACGCCAGAAACCAAGAAAAATCTCACTGCAGACCGTGCCAAGCGTTTTGGAAGTAGTTTGATGATTACAGGTGTCAATGACTCCTCTAAAGAAGATAAGTTTGTCTCTGGCTCATATAAGCTGGTTGAAGGTGAGCACCTAACCAACGACGACAAAGACAAGATCCTCATGCACAAGGACTTGGCAGCCAAACACGGATGGAAAGTCGGAGATAAGGTCAAACTAGACTCCAATGTTTACGATGCAGACAATGAAAAAGGTGCCAAGGAAACAGTTGAAGTGACAATCAAGGGACTCTTTGATGGTCACAATAAGTCAGCAGTAACCTATTCACAAGAACTCTATGAAAATACAGCTATCACAGACATTCACACAGCTGCAAAACTTTATGGATACACAGAAGACACAGCTATTTATGGGGACGCAACCTTCTTTGTAACAGCAGACAAGAACTTGGATGACGTCATGAAAGAGTTGAATGGTATCAGTGGTATCAACTGGAAGAGCTACACACTTGTGAAGAGCTCCTCTAACTACCCAGCTCTAGAGCAATCCATCTCTGGTATGTACAAGATGGCCAACCTCCTCTTCTGGGGTAGCTTGAGCTTCTCAGTTCTTCTCCTTGCCCTCTTGCTCAGTCTTTGGATCAATGCCCGTCGCAAGGAAGTAGGAATCCTCCTCTCTATCGGTCTCAAGCAGGCAAGTATCTTGGGGCAATTCATTACCGAATCTATCTTGATTGCCATCCCTGCTCTCGTTTCTGCTTACTTCCTAGCCAACTACACAGCTCGTGCCATCGGAAATACTGTTCTTGCCAATGTCACTTCAGGTGTTGCCAAGCAAGCCAGTAAGGCTGCTCAAGCCTCTAATCTTGGTGGTGGTGCAGAAGTAGATGGCTTTAGCAAGACCTTGTCGAGCTTAGATATTTCCATTCAGACATCAGACTTTATCATCGTCTTTGTCCTTGCTTTGGTTCTAGTGGTTCTCGTTATGGCGCTTGCTTCAAGCAATCTCCTCAGAAAACAACCAAAAGAGCTCTTGCTCGATAGCGAATAAAAAACTTGCTACCTATTCTCCCCTAAATGGGGTATAATATAGGTAGCATTTTTATCTATTTCATCTTGATAATACTCTTCGAAAATCAAATTCAAACCACGTCAGCTTCACCTTGCCGTACTCAAGTACAGCCTGCGGCTAGCTTCCTAGTTTGCTCTTTGATTTTCATTGAGTATAAGGACTCTTCTTATCAGGATGAAACAGAGAAGATTTACAAGAAATTTAAAGGAATGTGAAACGTTTTTTCTATGAAAATTTTAATTGTAGAAGATGAAGAGATGATCCGTGAGGGAATCAGTGACTATTTGACGGATTGTGGTTATGAAACCATTGAGGCAGCAGATGGACAAGAAGCT
Source organism: Streptococcus jiangnanensis (assembly GCF_040888325.1). GTDB lineage: Bacteria > Bacillota > Bacilli > Lactobacillales > Streptococcaceae > Streptococcus > Streptococcus jiangnanensis. The sequence goes on from NZ_JBFNFF010000001.1 coordinate 558,043, forward strand.
CTGGAAAAATTTTCCAGCTATGAAGTAGCCCTAGTACTGCTGGATATCCAGATGCCCAAGCTCAATGGCCTCGAAGTCCTAGCAGAGATTCGTAAGACCAGTCAGGTTCCTGTCTTGATGCTGACCGCCTTTCAGGATGAAGAATACAAGATGAGCGCCTTTGCCTCTCTGGCAGACGGCTATCTGGAAAAACCCTTCTCCCTGTCTCTCTTAAAAGTGAGGGTGGATGCAATTTTCAAGCGAAACTACGATACGGGACGAGTCTTCTCCTATAAGGATACCAAGGTGGATTTTGAGAGTTACAGTGCAAGCCTCGCAGGTCAAGAAGTGGCCATTAATGCCAAAGAGTTGGAAATTCTGGACTATCTGGTGAAAAATGAGGGACGGGCCTTGACTCGTTCTCAGATTATCGATGCTGTCTGGAAGGCAACAGATGAGATTCCTTTTGATCGTGTCATTGATGTCTATATCAAGGAACTGCGGAAAAAGCTAGACTTGGATTGTATCCTTACTGTGCGCAACGTTGGTTATAAATTGGAGAGAAAATGAAACGAACAGGTTTATTTACAAAGATATTTATCTATACCTTCTCGATTTTTAGTGTTCTGGTTATTTGTCTTCATTTAGCCATTTATTTTCTCTTTCCGTCAACTTATCTAAGCCATCGTCAGGAAACCATTGACCAGAAAGCGACAGCCATTGCCCAGTACCTGGATGGAAAAGATAGGCAGAATATTGAGCAAGTCTTAGACTTGTATTCCCAGACCAGTGATATCAAAGGAGCTGTCAAGGGAGAGATGACCGAGGACAAGTTAGAAGTCAAGGACAATCTTCCTCTGGATACGGACCGCCAGACTACCTCTCTCTTTATTGAGGAGCGTGAGGTGAAAACGCAAGATGGTAGCACTATGACTCTCCAGTTTTTAGCGTCCATGGACTTGCAAAAAGAAGCAGAGCAGATCAGTCTCCAGTTTCTTCCCTATACTTTGTTGGCATCCTTTCTGATTTCCCTCTTGGTGGCCTACATCTATGCTCGGACCATTGTTGCCCCTATTTTGGAAATCAAGCGGGTGACCCGTCGGATGATGGATTTGGATGCCCAAGTGCGATTGCGCGTGGATTCTAAGGATGAGATAGGTGATCTCAAGGAACAAATCAATAGCCTTTACCAGCATCTCTTGACTGTTATTGCGGACTTGCATGACAAGAATGAAGCTATTCTCCAGCTGGAGAAGATGAAGGTTGAGTTCCTACGAGGGGCTTCTCATGAACTGAAAACCCCTCTGGCTAGTCTCAAAATCCTAATCGAAAATATGAAAGAAAATATCGGTCGTTATAAGGATAGAGACCATTATCTTGGAGTTGCCTTGAGGATTGTGGACGACCTCAGTCACCACGTTCTCCAGATATTGTCTCTCTCTTCTGTGCAGGAATTGCGAGACGAGAAAGAAGAGGTTGACCTCCTTCAGATGACGCAAAGTTTGGTCAAGGATTATGCTTTGCTCGCCAAGGAGCGAGAACTTCAGGTAGACATTAGCCTAACCCATCAGCAGGCTTACATAAACCCATCTGTCATGAAACTGATATTATCGAATCTCATCAGCAATGCTATCAAGCACTCCACTCCAGGTGGTTTGGTTCATATCGGCGAGAGAGAAGGAGAACTCTTTATCGAGAATAGCTGTAGTCCTGAAGAACAAGAAAAACTGGCCCAGTCTTTTTCTGAAAATGCTAGTCGTAAGGCCAAGGGTTCGGGGATGGGACTCTTTGTGGTCAAAAGTTTATTAGAACACGAGAAATTACCTTATCATTTTGAGATGCAGGATGCTCGATTGACCTTCTTCATACGTTATCCCAAAGTCACTCAGGACTAAGGAGAAGAAAGGGGTTACATTGATTGGATTGGAAGAAATTCAATCTAAAGTATGGGAAAAACTAGCTTTTTTTATCAAAAAGTGATAAAATGAACAATGTAAATGGGATGTCCCAAAAAATATATAGGAGGCCTGACAAATGGCAATCGTTTCAGCAGAAAAATTTGTCCAAGCAGCTCGTGACAACGGTTATGCAGTTGGTGGATTTAACACAAACAACCTTGAGTGGACTCAAGCTATCTTGCGTGCAGCAGAAGCTAAAAAAGCTCCAGTTTTGATCCAAACTTCAATGGGTGCTGCTAAATACATGGGTGGTTACAAAGTTGCTCGCAACTTGATCGCTAACCTTGTTGAGTCAATGGGTATCACTGTACCAGTAGCTATCCATCTTGACCACGGTCACTACGAAGATGCACTTGAGTGTATCGAAGTTGGTTACACTTCAATCATGTTTGACGGTTCACACCTTCCAGTTGAAGAAAACCTTAAATTGGCTAAAGACGTTGTTGAAAAAGCACACGCTAAAGGTATCTCAGTAGAAGCTGAAGTTGGTACTATCGGTGGTGAAGAAGACGGTATCATCGGTAAAGGTGAATTGGCTCCAATCGAAGACGCTAAAGCAATGGTTGCAACTGGTATCGACTTCTTGGCAGCTGGTATCGGTAACATCCACGGTCCTTACCCAGCAAACTGGGAAGGTCTTGACCTTGACCACTTGAAGAAATTGACAGAAGCTCTTCCAGGCTTCCCAATCGTATTGCACGGTGGTTCAGGTATTCCTGATGACCAAATCCAAGCAGCTATCAAACTTGGTGTTGCGAAAGTTAACGTTAACACTGAATGCCAAATCGCATTCGCTAACGCAACTCGTAAATTTGCTCGTGACTACGAAGCAAACGAAGCAGAATACGACAAGAAAAAACTCTTCGACCCACGTAAATTCTTGGCTGACGGTGTAAAAGCTATCCAAGCATCAGTTGAAGAACGTATCGACGTATTCGGTTCAGAAGGTAAAGCATAATCTAGCTGAACAATACAGATGAAACCTGCCCATTGGGTGGGTTTTTTGTGTCTGGATATATAGCGAATATACTGTAGAAGAACCAATCTTAAGTTGCTAAAAGGTTCTATTTTTTGTACAATAATGCTATGAAAATACTGAAAAAATGGTTTCTTGGCATTCTTAGTTTCATTCTTTTGTTTTTACTCGCTACATTCATCTTTCACCGTATCAGTTTGGAAAAGGAAGAAGCCTCACTATCACCTATGGGACAACAAGTTCTTGTCAATGGACATCAAATAAATATTTACGTTGAAGGGGATGGACCTGAGACTATAGTAGTTCTCTCAGGTGCTGGTATTGCTTCTCCCATATTGGACTTTAAAAATGTATCGGAATCCTTATCGAAACGATATAAGGTAGTCATCGTGGAGCGAGCGGGATATGGTTATAGTGATGATAGCAATCATTCAAGAGATGTGATGGAAGTTTTGTCTGAGACTCGTCAAGCACTTTCACAAGCAAATGTAACAGGTCCTTTTATCATTCTGTCTCATTCCATAGCGAGTCTTGAGAGTCTGGCTTGGCAGGAGAAATATCCTAATGAAGTGAAAGCCTTGATTGGTTTAGATTGGGCACTGCCGTCAAGTTATGAGAATTTAAAGGATAATCAGGCCTTGCTTACGTTGGCCTATTGGAGCAGTAAGATTGGGTTATTACGTTATTTCCCTGAGTCCTTTTATATAAAAAATCAAACTCTGATCGAAAGTGAACGAAAACAATATAAACTTCTAGCTTATAAGCAGTTGATGTCACAAGCTATGTTTCATGAATCCCAAACGGTAAAGGAAAATGCCAAGAAAGTTACTTCAAACATTAATCCGAAAATTCCGGCCTTACTAATGGTTTCTAATGGTGATGGTACTAGTTTTAGCCAATCAGAATGGCAACGTTATGCAGAGAGATTTGCAAGCGACCAGTCTAATGTTCAAGTCGTTTATATGGATGCTCCTCATGACCTCTATCATTATCAAAGCGATGCTATTGTTTCTCGCATTAAAGAATTTTTAGAGAATAATTGAGAGGTTATAAATCTATTTGGATTGATGCCAATAATTAAATGCTGAAGAATTAACAGTAGAATCGTGAATTTTTTCGATTAAAAAAATTCTTTTTCTTACCCAAAATCCTGCCCATTGGGCAGGTTTTTTTGATGTTTTAAGGAAAATATCAAACCAGAATTTTTGATTAAAACTATTATTTTAAGAGTGAAATTTCTAATTTTATAATCTACAGGCAAACGCTTGCATTCCGTTTTTTATTGGACTATAATAGTTTGGTATAAGGCCTTCTGTAATAATAAAATGTAGAGGGTTTAGAAGGTAAGGATTTAGAATTTTTGTAGTCAAAAATACAATGTTGCTATTCCTTGCGACAGGGAGATAGATATGGCAATGATAGAAGTGGAACATCTTCAGAAAAATTTTGTGAAGACAGTAAAGGAACCTGGATTAAAGGGGGCTTTGCGCTCCTTTATTCATCCTGAAAAGCAGACTTTTGAAGCGGTCAAGGATTTGACCTTCGAGGTACCAAAGGGCCAGATTTTAGGCTTTATCGGGGCCAATGGTGCTGGGAAGTCGACAACCATCAAAATGCTGACAGGAATTTTAAAACCGACATCTGGTTTTTGTCGGATTAACGGCAAGATTCCACAGGACAATCGTCAAGACTATGTCAAGGATATCGGGGTTGTCTTTGGACAACGCACCCAGCTATGGTGGGATTTGGCACTGCAAGAGACCTATACGGTCTTGAAAGAGATATACGATGTGCCAGACTCGCTCTTTCATAAACGCATGGATTTTTTGAATGAAGTCTTGGATTTGAAGGAATTTATCAAGGATCCTGTGCGAACTCTTTCACTGGGGCAACGGATGAGGGCGGACATTGCGGCTTCCTTGCTTCACAATCCCAAGGTTCTCTTTTTAGATGAGCCGACCATTGGTTTGGATGTTTCGGTCAAGGACAATATTCGTCGGGCAATTACTCAGATCAATCAAGAGGAAGAAACAACCATTCTCTTGACCACTCACGACCTGAGCGACATTGAGCAACTCTGTGATCGAATTTTTATGATTGATAAGGGGCAAGAGATTTTTGATGGAACGGTTAGCCAGCTCAAGGAAACCTTTGGCAAGATGAAGACTCTTTCCTTTGAACTGCTACCAGGGCAAAGTCATCTTGTCTCTCACTATGAAGGCTCTTCGGATATGACCATTGATAGACAAGGAAACAGCCTCAATATTGAATTCGACAGTTCCCGCTACCAGTCGGCTGATATTATCAAGCAAACCCTGTCTGATTTTGAAATCCGCGATTTGAAGATGGTGGATACGGATATTGAGGATATTATCCGTCGCTTCTATCGTAAGGAGCTCTAAGATGGTCAAATTGTGGAGACGTTATAAACCCTTTATCAATGCAGGGATTCAGGAGTTGATTAGCTATCGAGTCAACTTTATTCTCTATCGGATTGGTGATGTCATGGGAGCTTTTGTGGCTTTCTATCTCTGGAAGGCGGTCTTTGATTCCTCGCAAGAGTCTTTGATTCAGGGCTTTAGCATGGCAGATATCACCCTTTACATCATCATGAGTTTTGTGACTAATCTTTTGACCAGGTCAGATAGCTCCTTTATGATTGGGGAGGAGGTCAAGGATGGTTCCATTATCATGCGTTTGTTGCGACCAGTGCATTTTGCGGCTTCTTACCTCTTTACAGAGCTTGGATCCAAGTGGTTGATTTTTATCTCTGTTGGACTGCCATTTTTAAGTGTCATTGTCTTGATGAAAATTTTATCTGGGCAAGGAATTGTAGAAGTACTGGGATTAACCATCCTTTATCTCTTTAGCTTAACCCTAGCCTACCTGATCAATTTTTTCTTTAATATCTGCTTTGGATTTTCAGCCTTTGTCTTTAAAAATCTATGGGGTTCCAATCTACTCAAGACTTCTATAGTGGCCTTTATGTCTGGAAGTCTGATTCCCTTGGCTTTCTTTCCAAAGATTGTTTCTGATATTTTGTCCTTCTTGCCTTTTTCATCTTTGATTTATACTCCAGTTATGATCATTGTTGGGAAATACGATGCCAGTCAGATTCTTCAGGCGCTTTTGCTACAGTTCTTCTGGCTCATAGTGATGGTGGGCTTGTCTCAGTTGATATGGAAACGAGTCCAGTCCTTTATCACTATTCAAGGAGGTTAGTATGAAAAAATATCAACGCATGCATTTGATTTTTATCAGACAATACATCAAGCAAATCATGGAATACAAGGTCGATTTTGTGGTGGGCGTGTTAGGAGTTTTTCTGACTCAAGGCCTGAACCTCTTGTTTCTCAATGTGCTCTTTCAACACATTCCTTCCTTAGAAGGCTGGACTTTTCAAGAAATCGCCTTTATCTATGGATTTTCCTTAATTCCCAAGGGACTAGATCATCTCTTTTTTGACAATCTCTGGGCTCTGGGGCAACGTTTGGTGCGAAAAGGAGAGTTTGACAAGTACCTGACGCGTCCTATCAATCCTCTCTTTCACATCTTGGTTGAGACCTTTCAGATTGATGCCTTGGGCGAACTATTGGTCGGTGGAATTTTACTAGCGACAACAGTATCAAGCATTGCTTGGACTCTTCCAAAATTCCTGATTTTTCTAGTCTGCATTCCTTTTGCGACCTTAATCTATACTTCCTTGAAAATCGCGACTGCCAGTATCGCTTTTTGGACCAAGCAGTCAGGCGCCATGATTTACATTTTTTATATGTTTAATGACTTTGCCAAGTATCCGATTTCCATTTATAATTCGCTTCTTCGTTGGTTGATTAGCTTTATCGTGCCTTTCGCCTTTACGGCCTACTATCCTGCCAGCTATTTCTTGCAGGACAAAGACGGGCTCTTTAACATTGGTGGGTTGATGTTGATTTCCCTTGTTTTCTTTGTTATTTCTTTAAAACTCTGGGATAGGGGCTTGGATGCCTACGAAAGTGCGGGTTCGTAAGAGATAAGATAGGATGAGAGTTAAAAATTAAATATGTTACAAACAACCGTTGAAAATTATAGCGGTTGTTTTTGCATGTTTATTAAGGCATAAATTCTATCCATACCCCTTTTTGCGATTTTGGTAGTTATTCCAGTTAATTGCTACTATTTTTGATGGTGTGAATGTGCTGATAATGTATCCCAGTTAACTACGAAAGTTTTGGGTTTATATTTTTTAATGTACATTAAAAAAAAAATTAATGCGTGTTAATTTTTCTTGACTTAAAATTTTTTAATTGATATACTATTTTTCAGAGAGCTAACAATTATATATAAATGTACTACTCTATCCCACTAGATAATACGTCATAAAACTTTTTATAACAAAGGCTAGCAAGGTTAAAGTTTTCTATCTATTGGGTTTAAAATAAAAAATGAAGGAATTATAATGAAAAAAAGTACGGTATTGTCATTAACTACTGCTGCAGTTATTTTAGCAGCATATGCCCCCAATGAGGTAATTTTAGCAGATGCACCTAGTTCTGAAGATGCTTTAAGAATTTCTGATAAAGAAAAAGTAGTAGCAGATGCACCTAGTTCTGAAGATGCTTTAAAAATTTCTGGTAAAGAAAAAGTAGTAGCAGATAAAGAAACAGAAAAAAATGAACAATCTGAAGAACTTCATAATGTTATAGAAACTTCAAAGGATACTGAGGAGAAGAAGACAACAGTTATTGAGGAAAAAGAAGTTGTTAGTAGAAAGCCTAAGATAGACAAAAAAACTAGTAACGAAGGAGCAAGTATCAAAGAAGACTCCAATCAATCCAAAGGAGATGATGCGAACTCATTTGTAAATAAAGATACAGAAAATCCTAAAAAAGAAGATAAACTTGTCTATATTGCTGAATTTAAAGATAAAGAATCTGGAGAAAAAGTAATTAAGGAACTATCCAATCTTGAGGATACAAAAGTTTTATATACCTATAATACGATTTTTAATGGCGCTGCCATTGAAACAACTCCAGATAATTTGGACAAAATTAAACAAATGGAAGGTGTTTCGTCGGTTGAACGATCACAAAAAGTCCAACCAATGATGAATCATGCCAGAAAGGAAATTGGAGTTGAGGAAGCTATTGATTACCTAAAGTCTATTAATGCTCCATTTGGGAAAAATTTTGATGGTAGAGGTATGGTCATTTCAAATATCGATACTGGAACAGATTATAGGCATAAGGCTATGAGGATCGATGATGATGCCAAAGACTCAATGAAATTTAAAAAAGAAGATTTAAAAGGCACTGATAAAAATTATTGGTTGAGTGATAAAATCCCTCATGCGTTCAATTATTATAATGGTGGTAAAATCACTGTAGAAAAATATGATGATGGTAGGGATTATTTTGACCCACATGGGATGCATATTGCAGGGATTCTTGCTGGAAATGATACTGAAAAAGATATCAAGAACTTTAATGGCATAGATGGAATTGCGCCTAATGCACAAATTTTCTCTTATAAAATGTACTCTGACGCAGGATCTGGGTTCGCGGGTGATGAAACAATGTTTCATGCTATTGAAGATTCGATCAAACACAATGTCGATGTTGTTTCGGTATCATCTGGCTTTACGGGAACAGGTCTTGTAGGCGAGAAATATTGGGAGGCTATTAGAGCATTAAGAAAAGCTGGAATCCCAATGGTTGTTGCTACAGGTAATTTTGCGACTTCTGCTTCAAGTTCTTCTTGGGATTTAGTAGCCAATAATAATCTGAAAATGACAGATACTGGAAATGTAACACGAACTGCCGCACATGAAGATGCGATAGCGGTCGCTTCTGCTAAAAATCAAACCATTGAGTTTGATAAGGTTAACATTGGAGGACAAAGTTTTAAATACAGAAATATAGGAGCTTTTTTCGATAAAAATAAAATCCTAACAAATGAGGATGGGTCAAAAACTCCAAATAAATTAAAATTTGTATATATAGGCAAAGGTCAAGACAAAGATTTGATAGGCTTGGATCTTAAGGGCAAAATTGCAGTAATGGATAGAATTTATACCAAGGATTTAAAAGATGCTTTTAAAAGAGCAACGGATAAAGGCGCACGTGCCATTATGGTTGTAAATACTGTAAATTACTACAATAGAGATAATTGGACAGACCTTCCAGCTATGGGATATGAAGCGGATGAAGGGACTACTAGTCAAGTATTTTCAATTTCAGGAGATGATGGTGTAAAATTATGGAACATGATTAACCCTGATAAAAAAACTGAAGTCAAAAGAAATAATAAGGAAGATTTTAAAGATAACTTAGAACAATACTATCCAATTGATATGGAAAGCTATAATTCTAATAAACCGAATGTAGGTGATGAAAAAGAAATTGACTTTAAATTTGCAGCTGACACAGACAAAGAACTTTATAAAGAAGATATTATAGTCCCAGCAGGGTCTACATCTTGGGGGCCAAGAACAGACTTGCTTTTAAAACCGGATGTTTCAGCACCTGGTAAAAATATTAAATCCACTCTAAATGTTATCAATGGTAAATCCACTTATGGTTATATGTCAGGAACTAGTATGGCAACTCCAATCGTAGCAGCTTCTACTGTTTTGATTCGACCAAAATTAAAGGAATTGCTTGAAAGACCTGTCTTGAAAAATCTTAAGGGAGATGACAAAATAGACCTTACAAGTCTTACAAAAATAGCTCTACAAAATACTGCAAGACCTATGATGGATGCAACCTCTTGGAAAGAAAAGAGTCAATACTTTGCATCACCTAGACAGCAGGGAGCGGGGCTAATTAATGTTGCCAACGCTTTGAGAAATGAAGTTGTAGCAACTTTCAAAAATACAGATTCTAAAGGTTTGGTAAATTCATATGGTTCCATTTCTCTTAAAGAAATAAAAGGTGATAAAAAATACTTTACAATTAAGCTTCACAATACCTCAAACAGACCTTTAACCTTTAAAGTTTCTGCATCAACTGTAACTACAGATGCTCTAACTGATAGGCTAAAACTCGATGAAACATATAAAGATGAAAAATCTCCGGACGGGAAGCAAATTGTTCCAGAAATTCACCCAGAAAAAGTCAAAGGAGCAAATATCACATTTGAGCATGATACTTTCACTATAGGTCCAAATTCCAGCTTTGATTTAAATGCGGTTATAAATGTTGGAGAAGCTAAAAACAAAAATAAATTTGTAGAATCATTTATTCATTTTGAGTCAGTGGAAGAAATGGAAGCTCTAAACTCCAACGGTAAGAAAAGAAACTTCCAACCTTCTTTGTCGATGCCTCTAATGGGATTTGCTGGGAATTGGAACCACGAACCAATCCTTGATAAATGGGCCTGGGAAGAAGGATCAAAATCAAAAGCAATGGAAGGTTATGATGATGATGGTAAACCAAAAATTCCAGGTACCTTAAATAAGGGGATTGGTGGAGAACATGGTATAGATAAATTTAATCCAGCAGGAGTTATCCAAAATAGAAAAGATAAAAATACAACATCCCTAGATCAAAATCCAGAATTATTTGCTTTCAATAACGAAGGAATCAACGCACCTTCATCAAGTGGCTCTAATATTGCTAAAATCTATCCTTTAGATTCAAATGGAAATCCTCAAGATGCTCAACTTGAGAGAGGATTAACGCCTTCTCCACTTGTATTAAGAAGTGCAGAAGAAGGGGTGATTTCAATAGTAAATACAAATAAAGAAGGAGAAAATCAAAAAGACTTAAAAGTCATTTCGAGAGAACACTTTATTAAAGGAATTTTAAACTCTAAAAGAAATGATGCAAAGGGCATTAAATCTTCTAAGCTAAAAGTTTGGGGTGACTTGAAATGGGATGGACTCATTTATAACCCTAGAGGTAGAGAAGAAAATGCCCCAGAAAGTAATGACAAAAAAGATCCTGCTACTAAGATACGAGGACAATTTGAACCGATTGCGGAAGGCCAATATTTCTATAAATTTAAATATAGATTAACCAAGGATTACCCATGGCAGGTTTCCTATATTCCTGTAAAAATTGATAACACCCCTCCAAAGATTGTTTCAATTGATTTTTCAAACCCTGGAAAAATTAAGTTAATTACAAAGGATACTTATCACAAGGTCAAAGAGCAATATAAGAATGAAACGCTATTTGCGAGAGATCAAAAAGAACATCCTGAAAAATTTGACGAGATTGCCAACGAAGTTTGGTATGCTGGGGCCGCTCTTGTTAATGAAGATGGAGAGGTTGAGAAAAATCTTGAAGTCACTTATGCAGGTGAGGGTCAAGGACGAAATAGAAAACTTGACAAAGACGGAAATACCATTTATGAAATTAAAGGTGCAGGAGATTTAAGAGGAAAAATCATTGAAGTGATTGCATTAGACGGTTCTAGCAATTTCACAAAGATTCATAGAATTAAATTTGCTGATCATGCTGATAAAAATGGGATGATTTCCTATTATCTAGTAGATCCTGATCAAGATTCATCTAAATACCAAAAGCTTGGCGAGATTTCCGAATCTAAATTTAAAAATTTAGAAAATAGAAAAGAGGATAGTCTTAAAAAAGATACAACTGAAGTAGAACATCATCAAGAAAATGAAGAGGCTACCGAAGAAAAATCTAGCTTGACTATTCATAAAACAATTTCAACAATTAGAGACTTTGAAAGCAAAGATTTAAAGAAACTCATTAAAAAGAAATTTAGAGAAGTTGATGACTTTACAAGTGAAACTGGTAAGAGAATAGAGGAATACGATTATAAATACGATGATAAGGGAAATATCATTGCTTATGACGATGGTAGTGCCTTAGAATATGAAACTGAAAAACTTGATGAAATCAAATCAAAAATTTATGGCATTCTAAACCCATCTAAAGATGGACACTTTGAAATTCTTGGAAAGATCAGTAATGTTTCTAAAAATGCCAAGGTATACTATGGAAATAACTATAAATCGATAGAAATCAAAACGACCAAGTATGATTCCCATTCAAAAACGATGACATTTGATTTATACGCTAATATTAATGATATTGTGGATGGATTAGCTTTTGCAGGAGATATGAGGTTTTTTGTCAAAGATGATGGTCAGATAAAAGCTGAAACTAAAATTAGAATGCCTGAAAAAAATAAGGAAACTAAAGCAGAATATCCGTATGCATCAAGTTATGGGAATGTAATAGAATTAGGAGAAGGAGATCTTTCAAAAAATAAACCAAATAATTTAACGGACATGGAATCTGGTAAAATCTATTCTGATTCAGAAAAACAACAATATCTATTAAAGGATAACATCATTCTGAGAAAAGGCTATGCACTAAAAGTGACTACCTATAATCCTGGAAAAACGGATATGTTAGAAGGGAATGGAGTCTATAACAAGGAAGATATAGCAAAAATCCAAAAGGCCAATCCTAATCTAAGAGTTTTATCAGAAACAACAATTTATGCTGATAGTAGAAATGTTGAAGATGGAAGAAGTACTCAATCAGTATTAATGTCGGCTTTGGACGGCTTTAACATTGTAAGGTATCAAGTGTTTACATTTAAAATGAATGATAAAGGGGAGGCAATCGATAACGATGGAAATCTTGTGACAGATCCTTCTAAACTTGTATTATTTGGTAAGGATGGTAAAGAGTACACAGGAGAGGATAAGTCCAATGTAGAAGCTATAAAAGAAGATGGCTCTACGTTATTTATTGATGCAAAACCAGTAAATCTTTCAATGGACAAGAACTACTTTAATCCATCTAAAACTAATAAAATTTATGTACGAAATCCAGAATTTTATTTAAGAGGTAAGATTTCTGATAAGGGTGGTTTTAACTGGGAGTTGAGAGTTAATGAATCGGTTGTAGATAATTATTTAATCTACGGAGATTTACACATTGATAACACTAGAGATTTTAACATTAAGCTTAATGTTAAAGACGGTGACATCATGGACTGGGGGATGAAAGACTATAAAGCAAACGGATTCCCAGATAAGGTAACAGATATGGATGGAAATGTTTATCTTCAAACTGGCTATAGCGATTTGAATGCGAAAGCGGTTGGAGTACATTATCAATTTTTATATGATAATGTCAAACCAGAAGTAAAGATTGATCCAAAAGGAAATACTAGTATCGAATATGCTAATGGAAAATCTGTAGTCTTTAACATCAATGATAAAAGAAATAATGGATTCGATGGTGAGATTCAAGAACAACATATTTATGTTAATGGAAAAGAATACAAATCATTTGATGATATTAAACAACTAACAGATAAGACACTAAACATTAAGATTGTTGTAAAAGATTTCGCAAGAAATACAACCGTAAAAGAATTCATTTTAAACAAAGATACGGGAGAGGTAAGCGAATTAAAACCTCATACGGTGACTGTGACAATTCAAAATGGAAAAGAAATGAGTTCAACGATAGTGTCGGAAGAAGATTTTATGTTACCTGTCTATATGGGTGAATTAGAAAAAGGATACCAATTTGATGGTTGGGAAATTTCTGGTTTCGAAGGGAAAAAAGACGCTGGCTATGTTCTTAATCTATCAAAAGATACCTTTATAAAACCTGTATTCAAGAAAATAGAGGAGAAAAAGGAGGAGGAAAATAAACCTACTTTTGATGTATCGAAAAAGAAAGAAAAAACACAATCTAATTCAACTAATGATGTCAACAGTATTGTTTCTGATGAAAATGATAAAAACTTTGAAATTAACAAGAACATTTATCTAAATGAACAAGGAAACTTAACTAATAAAAATACCAACATCAATAGTAAATCAACTAGTAACAATCCTAATGAGTTGCCAAAAACCGGAACAGCAAGCGGAGCCCAGACACTATTAGCTGCCGGAATCATGTTTATAGTAGGAGCTTTTCTTGGATTGAAGAGAAAAAATAAAGATTAAGACAAAAGCTATAGAAAAAATGGTTTATGTACTGAGATTAGATAGTGAGGTGATGACATAGTTTTGTGAAAGTATTGATTTATAAATATATTATTTAGATTTCTATGAAAATGGGAGATTTAATAGAGATATATGTAAAAGCCTTGTCTCAGGACAGGCTTTTTCTAATGGAGATAAAAATTTCTTGACATCTATTCTCAGAGTGCTATACTAAAAGGGTAATCGCCGATTTAGCTCAGTTGGTAGAGCAACGCACTCGTAACGCGTAGGTCACAGGTTCAAGCCCTGCAATCGGCAGAATCAAGAAGTCCAAACGGGCTTCTTTTTTTGTAAATATAGGAAAGGTGGAACGTTTGAGATAGGTTCTATTTAACGTCAGAAACTCCTACTTATAAATTAAAACTAAAATTTATATTTTGTGGTATAATATATTTTAATAAGCACTTGTTTTCGTTCCGTTTTAGAGGACTATAGGCTGTTAATTATTCTAGAAATTTTTGCTTTGATTTTTTTAAAAAGTCATAAAAGTTCATGGATAGTAACGAATGAAGTCTCGCAAACTTGGCTGAATATAAATCAAAAAGGAGAAAATTATGAATAAGAAAGAACGGGAAAGACAATTTGAAGAGATTAACGGACGTAAGCGGTCAGAATCAAAGTTGACTCCAAATAAAAAAATAAAAATCTATATTGGCATAGCACTCGCTGTTTTAGTCACTCTTATCTTGGTAAGTATTTTCTCATATTTTCTGATTGTAAAGAAAGAGTCAAATCAAGCAACGTCTGCTGTTTCAACTACAGAGTCAACAAGTCAAGCTTCTACAAGCCAAGGAAAAACGGATGAGACTGATAAGGATAAACAAGAGGAAATTCAGAAACTCAAGGATCAACTGACTGCTTTAGATACCAAAATTACGGAAGCAGAAGCACTTGTTAGCAAGTTGAAGAAAGAAACTGCTGTTCCAAAATTAGATATTGAAGCAATCAAGAACAATGACTTGTCTAGTTTAGAAGGTACTTGGCGTAGTCAATCTGGTAATGAATACATTATTAATGATTCTGGAGAAGTACGTGCGACTTGGTTTACAAATGATCAAAAGTACGAATCTCTAGTTGGATTAAAGGTATCAAAAGGACAAGATAGTCGTAACCCTGAGACAGCGTCTATCAGTGCATGGGTAAAAGATTCTGTTGCTGGAGGATTTGTAGTAGTAGCTGTGCCAAGTGGAGTTGTTATGCAACCTGCTGATGACGGAAAGATTACGGATAAAAGCAACCATGCTGAGGAAAGACTACTTTCTGGGCAAGAGTATGGAGCGATGTTAATGAAACCAGAAAATGTTTATTATCGTGTGAAACCAGATACCAGTAAACTTGAGGAAGCAGAAAAGAACTTAGCTCAATTGCAAGCAGATCGTGAATCAATCAAATCTTCTCTAGAGTCAAAGGAAAAGAAAAACTAGATGGTATTCGTTCAAAAATACTGTTACAATCGGCAAAATCAAGAAGCTCTAATGGGCTTCTTTTTCTTTTGTTACAAATACTCAACCACTTAGACAGAGATATTGACCAGATAGGCAAAAGGGCTTGTTCTTGAAAAAATCCTCTGCTATAATGGTTCATGTAAGGGACGTGAGGGGTCAGTATCAGACAACTCAAGTCAATAAAAAAGAAAATGGAGACAAAAAAATGAAAAAATTATTGGGACTTGTATTTTTAGTAGCAGCAGCGCTAGTATTGTATTTCGGATCTGTTGGATGGCCAAGTTTGGATGTCAACCTCTGGTCACTCATTCCGGTAGGATTGTTCCTCTATTTCATGCTAGAAAACTTTTTGAAAAAAGACTACAAGACTAGCTTGATGTGCTTGATCATTGCCTTTATCATTGCAAATGCTATTTTTGATCTCTTGCCAATTTCAAGTGGTTTGGTGATTGGTGCCGGTGTGCTAGCTTGTGTAGGACTTGGCTACCTCTTTCCTGATAAGGATAAAAAAGAAGATAAATAAAAAGTCTCGAGATTTCTCGAGACTTTTTTTACTGACCAGCGTAATATTTTTGGATCCCTTTCACAATACCTGCGACCAGTTTATCTTGGTAGCGGCTATCTCTGATTTGTTGGTTTTCGGAGAAATTATCCATATATCCAAGCTCTAGGAGGACAGCTGGTTTGGCTGTTTCGCGTAGGACGGCATAGCTACTCTCCAACAGGCCAGCATCCTTGGCCCCTGTTTCTGCTAGAAGAGAGGAGTGGATGGCAGCGGCGAGGCGTTTGCTTTCACTCATACGATCTGGGTGATTGTGCCAGTATTTATTAATCTTACTTGGATAATCAGGTTCATCGCTATAGGAGTAGGTTTGAATACCGCTCGCTTTTGAGTAGGTATTACCAGTAGCGTTGAAGTGAATACTGATAAAAATATCAGAGTTGGTCTTATTAACCATACGAGAACGTTCGGTAACAAAATCAACGTCAATATCACTATCACGAGAAGTGAGGACCTTGTAGCCTAGTTCTTCTAACTTAGTACGAAGCTTACGGTAAATCTGCATGTTGAGATCTTTTTCAGCTACATTGTAGTAAAAGGCACCTGAATCTCGACCACCATGCCCAGGATCTAGGAAAATGGTATTGCTGTATAGGCCTTTTGTAAATCCGCCTTCAGTTGAAACTTCAGAAATCCATTGGCCGTATTTTTGGAACAGGTGTTCCTTACCGTCTATCTTGTAAGTTCCTGAAACATAATGTCCATTATCATCTAGGTAGTAGCGTGCTTTGTCAGAGTTATCGTAAATCCATTCGCTCTTTGCCATGTAACCACCTGACTTGAGGTAGTATGCTCCAATCCACTCCTGATTTGCATAACGGCCATCCGCTTTTAGATAGAACCAGCTCTTGTAGGTTTTATCGAAGATCCACTCATTCTCCGCCATGGCTCCACTGGTTTTAAGGTAGTAGCTTTCTTTCCATTTGTCTGCTAGCATTCCACCATTCTGGTCAAATGAGTACCAGGAACCTTGAATCTTTTGCCAGTTGTCTTGAATATATCTCCCTGACCCGTTCGCATAGAACCAAGTATCCTTGATTTTGACCCAGTTGTTTTCTGCCATAGCTCCACTCTGGTTGAAGAGGTAGCCCTTGAAGGTTGTCGCACTCAGCATTCCACCGTCTTTGTCAAAGTAATACCAAGAACCGTTGACTTTCTCCCATTTATCCTGCGAGATCTTTCCAGAAGGAGCGACATAGTACCAAATTTGGTCTAATTTAGTCCAACCCTTTTCTGCCATAGCTCCGCTTTTTGTGAGAAGATAGCCGTCAACGGCAGTGTTGCTGAGCATACTTCCAATTTGGTCAAAATAGTACCAAGAGCCGTTAATTTTTTTCCAAGTGTTCTGAGCAAGTCGTCCAGAGGAATCAGCATAATACCATTGATTGTCCAGTTTGGTCCAGCTATTTTCTATCATGACACCATCTTGGTCAAAGGCATAGCCTTTGTAGACAGTAGAATGAAGACGATTACCATCTTGATCGAAGTAGTACCATTTGCCTTGGATTTGTTTCCAGTTCAAAGCAGGTTTATCATCTTGGTAAAAACGCCAGTGGTGATTTTCTTGGTACCATCCTTCTTTTTTGGGCTTGTCTTCTTGCACATTTACTTTCGGAAGAACTTCTGATTTAGAGTTTTCCTCAACACTCGATTCCTTCTTTTCTTCTTTGGCAATTGCTTCCTTGACAGCAGATGTGGATTGAGTAGTGTTTTCTTCTCCTAAGACGGATGCGGGTGCTAATCCTGCGATTGAAAGGATTAAAGCACTGGTCAGTAGTATCTTTTTCACTTTTTATTTCCTAACTTTTTCTTTTCTCTTTTTCATTTTTCCTATTAATTATCGAATTGAACTTCTTCTAGTAAGTATTCGATAAAGCGTTCGCCCATCTTAGACAGGCTGGTTTTTTCATGCTGGATATAGACTAGTTCAATCGGGTCGTCAATGTCCAGTGGAATGGAAACGATATTGTCTCCGTTGAGGTTGCTGTTCAATATCCCTGTTGCAATGGTGTAACCATCCAAACCAATCAAAAGATTAAAGAGGGTGGCACGGTCACTGACTACGATGGATTTCTTGTGGTGCTCTTGTGAAAGAATCTCCTCTGAAAAGTAGAAGGAGTTGTGCGTCCCTTGGTCATAACTCAGATAAGGGAAGTCTTCCAAATCAGCCAGTTTGACCTTGTCCTTTTTAGCTAGAGGGTTGGTCTTGCTGACAAAGATATGGGGTTGGGCTGTGAAGAGGTGGTGCGCTAGCAGGTGATTGTCATCTAGCATTTTCGTTAAAACATCGCGGTTGTAGCTGTTTAAAAAGAGGACACCGACCTCGCTACGGAAGTTCTTGACGTCATCGATAATCTCCCAAGTCCGAGTTTCACGAAGGAAGAGCTCGTATTTCTCCATATCACTTTTCTTGAGCAGAGAGACAAAGGCATTGACTACAAAGGCATAGTGCTGAGAGGAAACGCTGAAAAGTTCGCGGTGGGCGATAGGATTTTTATAGCGTTCTTCCAGAAGCTGAGTTTGCTCAACGACCTGACGGGCATAGGAGAGAAACTCCATCCCATCACGGGTTAAGGTAATGCCCTTGGGATTGCGGATAAAGATTTCAATACCCATTTCATTTTCCAAGTCTCGAACAGCATTAGAGAGACTGGGTTGGGTGATAAAGAGCTGCTTGGCTGCCTCATTCATAGAGCCAGTTTCGACAATTTTGATAATATAGTGTAATTGTTGAATTCTCATGCTTTTATTGTACCACACTTGGTGAAGAATGAGCAAAGAAGATGAAAGGAAGAGAGGAAAGCCCCAAACTGGTATTGAAAAAAAGTCTAAAATCTGTTAGAATGAAAGCTATGAAAACATTCTATGATGTGCAGCAATTTCTCAAACAGTTTGGCATTATTGTTTACATGGGGAAGCGCTTGTATGATATTGAACTGATGAAGCTCGAACTCTCTCGGATCTATGATGCAGGTCTGATGGACAAGCTAGACTATCTAGAGGCGGAAGCTGTTCTTCGTAGAGAGCACAAGATAGAATTAGACTACATAGAGAAAAATGGAGATAAGAACTTATGACAATTTGGATTGTTTGGGGAATCGTACTAGCGATGGCGGCATGGATGGGTTATAACTACCTTCGTATTCGTCGTGCGGCTAAGATTGTGGATAATGCAGAATTTGAAGCCTTGATTCGAAAAGGGCAATTGATTGATGTCCGTGAACCAGCAGAATTTCACAGAAAACATATCCTCGGAGCTCGCAATATTCCTTCAAATCAGTTGAAGTCAAGCCTTGCAGCCCTTCGTAAGGATAAACCTGTCCTTCTCTACGAAAACCAACGCGGACAACGAGTGACCAATGCAGCACTTTATTTGAAGAAACAAGGTTTCTCTGAGATTTATATCCTTTCTTATGGATTGGATTCTTGGATTGGGAAGGTCAAGACTAGCTAAGATTCTGTAAAAAACTGTCGAATGATAGATAAAGCTAGCATTTTATGGTATCATCATTTATATTAAATTTAAGGAGATTTTGTAATATGAATTCACAACAAAAGAAAAAACCTTCACTTATTTTAGGTATCTTATCTATCGTCCTTGGTTTGCTATCGCCAATAGTGGGTCTGATTTTGGGGATCATAGGATTGGTCTTGGCTTTTTCATACCAAAAAGAATCTGGACTAGACTATAAAACAGAAAAAATTCTCAATATCGTAGGACTTGTAATTTCTGTACTTAACTGGATTGCAGCCATCGCATTAGTTTTTAGATAAGTAAAAACAAAAAAAGCTTTAAACATAAAGCTTTTTTCTTTTATCCACTTTTCTCTAAGTAGTTTTTAATGATTTCCGATTCCTCTGGATTCAAGGGGCGGAATTGCCCTTCTGCTAGTTCTGGGTCTAATGTAAAGTCACCGAAATGGACTCGTTTTAGGGCAGTCACCTTGACACCGACTGAGAGGAACATTTTTTTGATCTGATGAAACTTCCCTTCTGAGATGGTGATGGAGGCATGGCTCTCTGATGGGCTTGAGGACAGAATTTCAAGCTGAGCTGGTTTACAAGTGGTCCCATCTAAAAAGACAATCCCATCTTTGAATTTTTGGATATGGTCTGACGTGAGCGGTCCGTTGACTTCCACTTGATAAGATTTATCAACATGGTACTGGGGATGAAGGAGTTGAAAACCAAGAGGTCCATTGTCTGTCAAAAGGAGCAGTCCCGTCGTATCGCGGTCTAGTCTGCCGATAGCATAGAGCTGGTCAGACTGGATGTCAGGTGGAAGGAGGTCCATGACGGTTGGAAGTTTCTTATCCTTGCTAGCTGTAACGACTCCATTTGGCTTATGAAGCATGAGGTAGGTGTGCTCGTAGCCTTGGATTTGCCGTCCTTGAAAGACTAGTTTTTGCAATCCTGTATCAACATTTTGGGCGAGGGAGCGAGCTGGATAATCATCCACTAGGATTTCTTTTTTTAACAGAGCCTGTTTCATAGCCTTGCGACTGACCATTTCTTGGGCTAATAATCTATCTAAACGCATACCAGCTTATCATATCATAAGTCTCTGACTTTGAAAAGAGTTGCCTTGACTAGAAAAGCAGAGTGAAAACATTTACACTTAGCTGAACTGTGATTTTTGAATGAGACTGTGGTATAATTGTTCAGTTAGAAATAAAAATTTAAATATTAGAGGAAATCATGACAAAATTAAGAGAAGATATCCGTAACATTGCGATTATCGCCCACGTTGACCACGGGAAAACAACCCTCGTTGACGAATTGTTGAAACAATCAGAAACGCTTGATGCACGTACTGAATTGGCAGAGCGCGCTATGGACTCAAACGATATCGAAAAAGAGCGTGGGATTACCATCCTTGCGAAAAATACAGCCGTTGCTTACAACGGAACTCGTATCAACATCATGGACACACCTGGACACGCGGACTTCGGTGGAGAAGTTGAGCGTATCATGAAGATGGTTGATGGTGTTGTCTTGGTCGTAGATGCCTACGAAGGAACCATGCCACAGACTCGTTTCGTATTGAAAAAAGCCTTGGAACAAGACCTTGTTCCAATCGTGGTTGTCAACAAAATCGATAAACCATCAGCTCGTCCAGCAGAAGTAGTGGACGAAGTCTTGGAACTTTTCATTGAGCTTGGTGCAGATGATGACCAGCTTGACTTCCCAGTGGTGTATGCTTCAGCTATCAACGGAACATCTTCATTGTCAGATGATCCAGCTGATCAAGAAAAAACAATGGCACCAATCTTTGATACCATTATCGACCATATCCCTGCTCCAGTGGACAACTCAGATGAACCTTTGCAGTTCCAAGTCTCACTTTTGGACTACAATGACTTCGTAGGTCGTATCGGTATCGGTCGTGTCTTCCGTGGTAGTGTGAAAGTTGGGGACCAAGTTACCCTTTCTAAACTAGATGGTACAACGAAGAACTTCCGTGTTACAAAACTCTTCGGTTTCTTTGGCTTGGAACGTCGTGAAATCCAAGAAGCTAAAGCAGGTGACTTGATTGCTGTTTCTGGTATGGAAGATATCTTTGTTGGTGAGACGATTACACCGACAGATGCCATTGAACCTCTTCCAATCCTACACATCGATGAGCCAACTCTTCAAATGACCTTCTTGGTCAACAACTCACCATTTGCAGGTCGTGAAGGAAAATGGGTGACTTCTCGTAAGGTGGAAGAACGCTTACAGGCAGAATTGCAAACAGACGTATCCCTTCGTGTTGACCCAACGGACTCACCAGATAAGTGGACTGTTTCAGGTCGTGGAGAATTGCACTTGTCCATCCTGATCGAAACTATGCGTCGTGAGGGTTATGAACTTCAAGTATCTCGTCCAGAAGTTATCGTAAAAGAGATTGATGGAGTTAAATGTGAGCCATTTGAACGTGTTCAAATCGATACTCCAGAAGAATACCAAGGATCTGTTATCCAAAGCCTTTCTGAACGTAAGGGTGAAATGTTGGATATGATTTCAACTGGTAATGGTCAAACTCGTTTGGTCTTCCTTGTTCCAGCGCGTGGTTTGATCGGATACTCAACTGAGTTCTTGTCAATGACTCGTGGTTACGGTATCATGAACCATACCTTTGACCAATACTTGCCATTGATTCCAGGTGAAATTGGTGGACGTCACCGTGGTGCCCTCGTTTCTATCGATGCTGGTAAGGCTACAACATACTCTATCATGTCTATCGAAGAACGTGGTACAATCTTTGTCAACCCAGGTACTGAGGTTTACGAAGGAATGATCATTGGTGAAAACTCTCGTGAAAACGACTTGACTGTTAATATCACCAAGGCCAAACAAATGACCAACGTTCGTTCTGCAACCAAGGACCAAACAGCGGTTATCAAGACACCTCGTATCTTGACCCTTGAAGAGTCTCTTGAGTTCTTGAACGACGATGAGTACATGGAAGTAACGCCTGAGTCAATCCGTTTGCGTAAGCAAATCCTCAACAAGGCAGAGCGTGAGAAAGCCAACAAAAAGAAAAAATCAGCTGAATAAGAGCTAGAAAGAGATAAAGATGGTCTATTTAATCATAGGGATACTCTTATTACTACTCTATGTATTTGCGACACCCCAAAGTATCAAAGGAACAGTCAACATCGTTATCTTGGTCTTTGTAGTTGTTGCACTCTTGATTTTGCTGATGTTGTCCATCTTGCAAATCTTCCAATTACCGACAGAATTCTTTGTCACAATAGCCATGCTGGCCCTTGCCTACTTTAGCTTGAGAGACATTACGCTCATGCCTGAAAAAAAGGGTAAAAGAAGATAAAAGAAAGAGAGCTGCGGCTCTCTTTTTTAGACTTAGACAGATAAAATTGTTAAAATATTTTTGTAAAAGTTATTGACAAACTATGATAAAAATGATACCATAAACACAAAAGAAAACGTTTTCAAAAATTAGGGTAGGAGGAGGTTTTAATTATCGTCTTGTCACTCTGGGTGTGCTTGAATCGAAAGGAAAAATAAAATGAAAACGAAAAAACATAGATTACTCGCTCTAGCTCTTATTTCAAGCTTTACATTAATGGGAGCCGTATCAGCTGCTGTACAATATCCAGATGGAGGAGTATGGACATACGGAGAAGGCTCAGGAGGAGGATGGGCTTTTTCAAATTACTACCATGGTAAAAAATACCATTATTCATCCGTCGTGAGCAGATGGAATAGTGATTCTGATAAAGGAGAAGCTCCTGCTGGAAAAACCTCCTACGCATGGATCTGGACCGAATGGGGAGAAAAAGTAGCATTTTACTATGATTATAAGTAATCGTTCTTTGATTTAAATCGTTCCCCTTGTAGCTCGTACAAGGGGAATCATTCTTTTATAAGGAGTCTACTATGAAGAAACTATTTATTTGCTTGTCTACTATTTTTCTCAGTTGCTTCTTCATTTGGATTATTATCTTACGTGCCCCTCAGTATCTCTATACTAGTTATGACTCCGTTACCTTGCTACGTGTTAAAAATGGGGCACAAGAGCCGACTCGTGAGGAGTTTGAGCGAGAGTTGGAGAAGTTTGCAAGCTCGGAGCAGAGTTTGATTGCCAGACGGATAGTAGAGCCGAGTAAGGATGGAAGGACCAACTTCACCTATGCGACTTATGGTCAGGGAGGCTTGCCAAAAGAGTTTCAAGCGGCTAGCCAAGAAAGCCGAGAACGGAGCGATCCTCTCAATAGTTACCTTCTCTTGTCTGGTTCATTGACCAAGGAAAAATTAGCTGCAAAATTAGATGATTTAGGTTATAAAGCGATTGCAGACCGCAAAACTCCTCCGTATCGTCTAGCTTTTTGGATTGCTTTAAATCCGTTGTTGTTGATTAGTTTAGCTATATTTGGATTAGCTTTCTTTGCCATGGTGATTATCACTCGGATTAAGGAGATGCGGGCTGCAGGGATCCAGCTCTTTTCAGGACAGACCCTCTTGTCCATCATAGGAAGCGCCTTATACGATGATGTCAAGTGGCTTTGCTTAGCTGGGGTTTTATCCCTTATAGTGGGAGGTGCTGTCCTCCTCGGACAAGGGCTCTTTTATCCCGTTCTTTTAGCAGCCTTTAGTATCGGAGTGGGGCTTTATCTTCTCTTTTTATTGGGAATTTCGCTAGTACTGAGCCTGCTCTACTTGATGAGCTTGAGCTACAAGGCTTTGGTTCCTGTGTTAAAAGGACGTTTGCCCCTCAAACGCTTGATGACCTTGACCTTGTTATGTCAGTTGGTTGCTGTCTTTACAGTAGGTTATGCAGTCAAGACTGGCTTGACTTCTTACCAGCGTTTACAGGAACTCCAACTATCCAAGCAAGCTTGGGAAGACCGAGCAGATTATTATCAAATTTCTTTTGGCTTAGGTGATAGAGTAGAAGATACAGAAAATCAGAGCAAGTGGTATGCCTTTGCCAAGGAAGCAATCGAAGAAGAACAAGCTCTTTATGTAAAGGATAATCTGCTCCATTTTGCCAATCCAAAAGGAAAAAATGAACAGGGAGAGACACTGGATACCTATAGTCCAGATGCTAATACGCTCTATGTTAGTCCTAGTTATTTGGAGAAGGAAAAGGTCGTGGTAGATGCTGAGACCAAACAGAAGTTAGCCCATCTCCAAAAAGGTGAGTTTGTCCTCTTGCTCCCAGAACATTTGCGCTCTCAAGAAGCAGAACTAAAAAAAATCTTTGAAGAAAGCATGAGTTATTATGGAAAATCTGGTGAGGAGGCAAGTGCTCCTTTGGATTATGAGATGAAAGCGCACGTTAGTTATCTTTCAATGGGAGAAAAGCGATTTGTTTATAATAACGGTGAGAACCCCGTATCCACTCAGTATTTGACGGATCCGATTTTAGTGGTATTCACGCCGACTTCTACAGGTGATAGTTTTACATCCTTATCTAGTTGGTCTATCAATGCTGGTAAGAATATCTTTGTCAAAGGATATGAAGATGGGATTAAACTCTTGAAAAATGCAGGAATTTATGATCAAGTATCCTACCTCAAGGAGGGACGAAGTGTTTACCTCGCACGTTACTATGAGGTTCAAACACAAACTCTAACCCTTATTTTAGGAGCTATTATTGGAATCGCGAGTTCTTTGCTTCTCTTTTATTCTGTGAATCTTCTTTATTTTGAACAATTCCGTCGTGAGATTTTGATTAAACGAATTTCTGGTTTGAGATTTTTTGAAACGCACGCTCAGTATATGATTAGTCAATTTGCTAGTTTTGTATTCGGTGCGAGTCTCTTTATTTGGCGTAGTCGGGATGTGGTGATTGGATTGGTAACTTTATCGATCTTCCTCGTTAGTGCTATACTGACTCTCTACCGTCAAGCACAGAAAGAATCTCGTGTTTCTATGACCATTATGAAAGGAAAATAGGATGATTGAACTAAAGAATATATCTAAAAAATTTGGAAGCCGTCAGCTATTTTCAGATACTAATCTTCAATTTGAAGGTGGGAAAATTTATGCCTTAATCGGTACAAGTGGCTGTGGTAAGACAACCCTCTTGAATATGATTGGACGATTAGAGCCATATGACAATGGAGAAATTATCTATGATGGCACTTCTCTTAAGGACATCAAGCCTTCTGTTTTCTTTAGAGATTACTTAGGATACTTATTTCAAGATTTTGGCTTAATTGAAAGTCAAACCGTCAAAGAGAATCTCAATCTGGGTTTAGTTGGTAATAAGTTGAAAGAAAAAGAGAAAATCTCTTTGATGAAACAAGCTCTAAACCGTGTTAACCTCTCTTATTTAGATTTAAAGCAACCTATCTTTGAATTATCAGGAGGAGAAGCACAACGTGTTGCACTAGCGAAGATAATTTTAAAGGATCCACCTTTGATTCTCGCAGATGAACCAACCGCTTCCTTAGACCCCAAAAACTCTGAGGAATTACTTTCTATCCTAGAATCTTTAAAAAATCCGAATCGAACTATTATTATTGCGACCCACAATCCTCTGATTTGGGAACAAGTGGACCAAGTTATTCGAGTTACCGATTTATCACATCGATGATAAGAGAACATTAAGTTAGAAGAAAGAGTCACAAATACACTTTGTGGCTTTTTTATTTCCATAAAAATGGTAAAATAGTAGGAGTAGAAATGGAGTTTGAGACATGAAAGTAATCGATCAATTTAAAAATAAGAAAGTACTTGTTTTAGGTTTGGCTAAGTCTGGTGAGTCTGCGGCTCGTTTGCTGGACAAGCTGGGGGCTATTGTGACGGTAAATGACGGCAAACCTTTTGAGGAAAATCCTGCTGCTCAAAGCTTGCTAGAAGATGGAATCAAGGTTGTCACTGGTGGCCATCCTTTGGAGCTCTTGGATGAAGACTTTGCTCTGATGGTGAAAAATCCAGGGATTCCTTATAGCAATCCTATGATTGAAAAGGCTTTGGCAAAAGGTATCCCTGTCTTGACTGAGGTGGAGTTGGCCTACTTGATCTCAGAAGCACCGATTATCGGTATCACTGGTTCAAATGGGAAAACAACCACAACGACGATGATTGGGGAAGTTTTGTCTGCTGCTGGTCAACGCGGTCTCTTGTCAGGGAACATCGGCTATCCTGCTAGTCAAGTGGCTCAAACTGCTACAGCCAAGGACACGCTTGTCATGGAACTTTCTTCTTTCCAACTGATGGGTGTCCAAGAATTCCATCCTGAGATTGCGGTTATTACCAACCTCATGCCAACTCATATCGACTATCATGGTTCTTTTGAGGAGTATGTGGCGGCTAAGTGGAATATTCAGAACAAGATGACAGCAGCTGATTTTCTTGTTTTGAACTTTAACCAAGACTTTGCAAAAGAATTGGCTAGCAAAACACAAGCTACTGTTGTACCATTTTCAACACAGGAAAAGGTTGATGGAGCTTATTTGGAAGATGGTCAACTCTACTTCCGTGGGGAAGTGGTCATGGCAGCGAGTGAAATCGGTGTTCCAGGTAGCCACAATATGGAAAATGCCCTTGCGACTATTGCTGTAGCCAAGCTTCGTGGTGTGGATAACCAAACCATCAAAGAAACTCTTTCAGCCTTTGGTGGTGTCAAGCACCGTCTCCAATTTGTGGATGAAATCAAGGGGGTCAAATTCTATAACGATAGCAAGTCAACCAATATCTTGGCTACTCAAAAAGCCTTGTCAGGATTTGACAACAGAAAGGTTATCTTAATTGCAGGTGGTTTGGACCGTGGCAATGAGTTTGACGAATTGGTGCCAGATATTACTGGGCTCAAGAAGATGGTTATCCTTGGTCAATCTGCAGAACGTGTCAAACGGGCAGCAGAGAAGGCTGGTGTGGCTTATGTAGATGCGACAGATATTGCTGATGCGACCCGCAAGGCTTATGACCTTGCGAATCAAGGAGATGTGGTTCTTCTCAGTCCTGCCAATGCTAGCTGGGATATGTATGCTAACTTTGAAGTACGTGGCGACCTCTTTATCGACACAGTAGCGGAGTTAAAGGAATAATATGAAAAAAATTGTCTTTACAGGTGGGGGGACGGTTGGACACGTCACCCTCAACCTCTTATTAATGCCCAAGTTCATCGAAGACGGCTGGGAAGTTCACTATATTGGTGATAAACACGGAATCGAACACCAAGAAATCCTCAAGTCAGGTTTGGATGTTACTTTCCATTCTATTGCAACTGGGAAGTTGCGTCGCTATTTTTCTTGGCAAAATATGCTGGATGTCTTCAAAGTTGGTTGGGGAATTGTCCAATCGCTCTTTATCATGTTACGATTGCGTCCACAGGCTCTTTTTTCAAAGGGGGGCTTTGTCTCTGTACCGCCGGTTATCGCAGCGCGTGTGTCAGGAGTACCTGTCTTTATTCACGAATCGGACCTGTCTATGGGCTTAGCCAATAAAATTGCCTATAAATTTGCGACCAAGATGTATTCAACATTTGAGCAGCCTGCTAGTCTTGCAAAAGTAGAGCATGTGGGGGCAGTGACCAAGGTTTCAGACCAAAACACTCCAGAACCAGATGAATTGGTGGATATCCAAACCCACTTTAATCCTAAATTGCCAACCGTATTATTTGTCGGTGGTTCTGCAGGAGCTCGTGTATTTAACCAATTAGTGACAGATCATAAAAAAGAGTTGACAGAGCGCTACAATATTATCAATTTAACTGGAGATTCAAGCCTCAATGAGTTGAGTCAAAATCTCTTTCGTGTTGATTATGTGACGGCTCTCTATCAACCCTTGATGGAGATGGCAGATGTGGTAGTGACCCGTGGTGGTGCCAATACGATTTTTGAGCTCTTGGCCATGGCGAAACTCCATCTCATCGTACCATTGGGTCGTGAAGCAAGTCGAGGAGACCAGATTGAAAATGCTGCCTACTTTGTTAAGAAAGGCTATGCAGAAGAACTTCAAGAAAGTGACCTGACCTTGGAAAGCTTGGAGGAGAAACTCAGTCACTTGCTTAGTCACAAGGACCAATACCAAGCTAGCATGAAAGTTTCGACTGAATTGAAATCTCTTGCAGATTTTTACGATCTATTAAGAAAAGACCTAGCATAAGGAATATCAATGTCAAAGGATAAGAAAAAAGAATCAAACCAGAAGCAAGAATTGTCTGAATGGCAGAAACGAAACCAGGAATACCTGAAGAAGAAGGCTGAGGAAGAAGCTGCCCTAGCTGAAGAGAAGGAAAAGGAAAAACAAGCTCGTAAGGAAGCCAACTCGAAACTATTGGAGGAATCCAAGAAATCATCGAGTGAGTTAGATGAGGAAGCCTCAAATCCAAGCAAGGAACCATCCGAAAAAGAAGAAAAATCTCAAAAGGATAACCGGAAAGTCAAAGAAGAAAAAGAGAAGAAGAAAAAAGAAAAACCAGAGAAACCAGAAAAACCTGCTAAGCCTAAAATTGCGCCTGTTCATATTTGGCGAGCTGTGAGTATCTTGGTACCGAGTGTCCTGGTCCTCCTTCTTTCAGTCTATCTGTTGACTCCGCTTTCGACCATCAAAAATATCGAAGTTAAGGGAAATAGTAACACACAGGCTGATGACATCAAACAGGCTTCTGGAATTCAAGATAGCGACTATACCTTAGCTCTATTGTTGGATAAGGAAACATACGCTGAGCGAATCAAGTTCAATCATTGGATAGAATCAGCGAAAATTAACTATCAATTTCCGGCTAACTTTACGATTGAGGTTAAGGAGTTTGATATTGTCGGTTATTATGTGTCTGGTGAAGAACATTATCCTATTCTTTCTAGTGGTACAGTAGAGTCAACTCCTATTGATCGCTTAAACTTGCCTGAGACTTATCTGACAGTTACCTTTAACGATGAGCAGCAGGTGAAAGAGCTGATAGCGGGATTGTCTACCATCAGTGAGGATATCAAGAGCCAAATCCAGAAAATCGAATTAGCGCCGAGCAAGGCAACCGCAGATCTTTTAAAAATTACTATGCTGGATACAGATGAGGTTTTGGTTCCCCTATCAGAATTGAGCAAAAAATTGCCTTATTACAGCAAAATCAAGCCACAATTGTCAGAACCGAGTGTAGTTGATATGGAAGCTGGAGTATACAGCTATACGATAGCGGATAAATTGATAGAAGAGGCTGAGGAAAAAGCCAAACAAGAGGCCAAGGAAGCTGAGAAGAAAAAACAGGAAGAAGAAAAGAAAAAACAAGAAGAACAAGGAAATCAAAGTCAAACGAGCCAGCAATCACAGAGTCGTTAGACTAACTTTTCCTCTTGATTTTGAATGGTATAGAAGTCCAGTTTCGAGTTTTTGCTTGACAAGTCCTACTATAAATAATAGAATAGAAAAAAACCTTTAAAGCAGTCCAGAGAGGCAGCTAAGGTTAGACGGTGAAAGGGTGGACTCTACCCATTTTTCGTGGAACCTTGCTGTTGGCAGGTTCCTTTTTTCGTGGTTTATTTTTGACCATACTCTCTTGCTCTTAAAGGTAAAAGGAGAAAGGTATGCGTGAATATCGTCCAGTTATTGCTCTTGATTTTCCTAGTTTTGAGGCGGTCAAGGAATTTTTATCTCTTTTCCCAGCAGAAGAAAGTCTTTATCTAAAAGTAGGGATGGAGCTTTATTATGCGGAAGGACCGGAAGTTGTCCGTTATTTGAAGTCATTGGGGCATAGTGTCTTTTTGGATCTCAAGCTACATGACATTCCAAATACAGTAAAATCTGCCATGAAGGTCTTGTCTCAGCTTGGTGTAGACATGACAAATGTTCATGCTGCTGGTGGTGTGGAGATGATGAAGGCTGCGCGTGAAGGTTTGGGGACACAAGCCAAATTGATCGCTGTGACCCAGCTTACATCAACGTCGGAAAGCCAGATGCAGGATTTTCAAAATATCCAAACCAGCCTGCAAGAGTCTGTGATTCACTATGCCAAGAAGACAGCTGAAGTGGGCTTGGACGGTGTCGTTTGCTCAGCTCAGGAAGTGCAACTCATCAAGCAGGCCACCAATCCAGATTTTATCTGTCTGACACCAGGTATTCGTCCAGCGGGAGCTGCGGTTGGAGACCAAAAACGCGTCATGACGCCAGCGGACGCCTATCAAATCGGTAGTGACTATATCGTAGTGGGACGTCCCATTACCCAGGCTGAGGATCCTGTTGCAGCTTATCATGCTATCAAGGATGAATGGAACAAAGACTGAAATGAAAGAAATAGATTATAAAAACAAAAGGAGAATACTATGACACTTGCTAAAGATATCGCTAGCCACCTCTTGAAAATCCAAGCAGTTTACCTCAAACCAGAGGAGCCTTTCACTTGGGCATCTGGTATCAAATCGCCGATTTATACTGACAACCGAGTGACGCTTGCCTATCCAGAAACTCGTAGCTTGATTGAAAATGGTTTTGTGGAAGCTATTAAAGCAGAATTTCCAGAAGTAGAAGTGATTGCAGGAACAGCGACAGCAGGGATTCCGCACGGAGCCATTATCGCTGACAAGATGAACTTGCCTTTTGCCTACATCCGCAGCAAACCAAAAGACCACGGAGCTGGTAATCAAATCGAAGGCCGTGTAGCTCAGGGGCAAAAGATGGTTATTGTTGAAGACCTCATTTCAACGGGCGGTTCAGTTCTTGAAGCCGTAGCAGCAGCCAAACGTGAAGGAGCCGATGTTCTTGGTGTCGTAGCGATTTTCAGCTATCAATTGCCAAAAGCAGATAAGAACTTCGCAGATGCTGGTGTAAAATTGGTGACGCTTTCTAACTACAGTGAACTGATCCATCTAGCCCAAGAAGAAGGTTACATCACGCCAGAAGGACTCGACCTCCTAAAACGCTTTAAAGAAGACCAAGAAAATTGGCAAAATGCCTAAAACATAGAAAATCAGGTAGTCACTAGGATTACCTGATTTTTTATATGTGGGCAATAAAACAAAGGTTCCTAAAGGTAAAAAAGAATATAGGATAATGATAGAATGAGAGTCTTCTCTTTTTTGGAGCATATTCAGATAATCAGTTTGAAATCTCCAGACAAAATTTTTGAAAGGATTCTGAAAAAGAGGTAAGATAGTTTATGTAAGTTAAAGTAAACGCTTACTTAATAAGGAGGACACTTTATGTCATATAAAACAAGCAATGCAGAAGGACCTGTAGATTTTATTAACACTTATGATTTGGAGCCAATGGCGCAACAAGTCATTCCTAAAGCTGCCTTTGGTTATATCGCTAGTGGAGCAGAGGATACTTTCACTTTACGCGAGAACATCCGTGCCTTTAACCACAAACTCATCGTTCCTCATACGCTTTGTGATGTTGAAAATCCAAGTACAGAGATTGAATTTGCAGGTGAAAAATTATCTTCACCAATTATTATGGCGCCTGTTGCGGCTCATAAATTAGCAAATGAGCAGGGGGAAGTAGCTACTGCGCGTGGTGTGCATGAATTTGGTTCTCTCTATACAACTAGTTCCTACTCTACCGTTGACCTTCCAGAAATTACGGAAGCTCTTCAAGGAACACCTCATTGGTTCCAATTTTACTTTAGTAAGGATGATGGAATTAACCGCCATATCATGGACCGTGTGAAGGCTGAAGGCTACAAAGCGATTGTCTTGACGGCGGATGCAACTGTAGGAGGCAATCGTGAGGTTGATAAGCGCAATGGTTTTGTCTTCCCAGTTGGCATGCCGATTGTTGAGGAATACCTGCCAGAAGGTGCTGGAAAATCAATGGACTTTGTTTACAAATCAGCTAAACAACGCTTGTCTCCACGCGATGTAGAATTTATCGCTACATACTCAGGACTTCCTGTGTATGTCAAGGGGCCACAATGCCGTGAGGACGTTGAACGTTCGCTTGCCGCAGGTGCTTCTGGTATCTGGGTAACCAACCACGGTGGCCGCCAAATCGACGGTGGACCAGCTGCCTTTGACTCACTTCAAGAAGTGGCTGAAGCAGTTGATAAACGTGTGCCAATTGTCTTTGACTCTGGTGTTCGTCGTGGTCAGCACGTCTTTAAAGCCTTGGCTTCAGGAGCAGACTTGGTAGCTATTGGGCGCCCTGTTATTTATGGCTTGGCTCTCGGCGGTAGTGTTGGTGTGCGTCAAGTCTTTGAGCACTTGAATGCAGAATTGAAGACAGTCATGCAGTTATCTGGAACTCAGACTATTGAGGATGTCAAACACTTCAAACTGCGTCACAACCCATACAATCCAACCTTCCCAGTTGACCCTCGTGATTTGAAATTGTATTGATAAAGAAGACGGCCTCCACCTTTTGTGGAGGTTTTTCTTCGTGTATAGAAAGATTAAATCGTTATCAGAAACTATATAAATATATTTTCCAGTCAAATATCTTGCTAGGGCTTTCAAATTCTGTTATACTGGTCCAGTAATTAAATAATAAAGACATTTGGGGTGCCTTAGGCTGAGATGATACCCATTGAACCTGATACAGTT